>CAXTVE010000064.1:0-11957 GCA_964247485.1 uncultured Propionibacteriaceae bacterium | reverse complement strand
GCTCCCCCGCCGGGCGCTGCGGGTCGCCGCCCGGCCGCAGCCCGCCACGCTCCAGGTTGAGCTGACCAGCCGACCGCTGGGCGAGCGGATGGTCAGGTCCGTCCTCGCCCTCGGCGACCGGCCGCAGCGGTCCTGGCGGCACAAGTGGGTCGACCGGGCCGGGCTGGAGCACGCCGCGCGGGCGGTCGCCCCTGCCCTGCCCTACTTCACCGCGGCGGGGCGGGTCACCGAGGTCGATCGCGGCAACCTGTTCTGGCGGGACGCCGCGGGCCGGTGGGGTACCCCGCCGCTGGACGAGCAGGTGCTGCCCGGCGTCACCCGCCGGGAGGTGCTCGACCTGCTGGCTGTCGACGGCACCCCGGTCGAGATCCGGCGTGGATCACCCGAAGGCCTGCGCGCAGCCACCGCCGCGTTCTGGACCAGCAGTCTCAGCGGGGCGGTGGCGGTGACCGCCGTCGACGGGGTGGCCCTCCCCGACGCAACGACGTACGCGGCGGAGCTGACCCGTCGGCTCGGGCTCTAGCGGATAGGGTTAGCCCGATGTCTGGGTTGCGCCTTGTCGCTGTGGTGCTGGCGGGCGGGACCGGCACCCGGATCGGGCAGCCGACCCCCAAGCAGCTGCTCCCGCTGGCCGGCCGCCCGGTGATCGAGAGCTCCGTCGCCGTCTTCCAGCGCTCCCCCGCGATCGACGAGATCGTGGTCGTGATGGCGGCCGGCCACCACGAGGCCGTCCGGGAGCTCGTCGCGGCGGGTGGCTACGACAAGGTCCGGCACATCGTACCGGGCGGCGTCACCCGGAGTGACAGCACGGTCGCCGCGCTGGCGGTGCTCGGCGCGACCGACGGCAACGTGCTGGTGCACGATGCCGCCCGCCCGCTGGTCACCGAACAGATCGTCGCCGCACACGTGGCGGCGCTCGCCGAGTACGAGGCGGTGACCACCGCGATCCCCTCATCGGACACGGTGATCGAGGTGGACCCCGCCGGCGACCGGATGGTCCGGACGCTCGCCCGTCCCCGGCTCCGCCGGCTGCAGACCCCGCAGTCGTTCCGGCTGGCCACGCTGCGCAGGGCGTACGCGGCGGCGGCGCTCGACCCCGGCTTCACCGCCACCGACGACGCCACCGTCGTCCTGCGCTACGCCCCCGGGGGGCCGATCGCCGTGGTGCCCGGCTCGGAGGAGAACCTGAAGATCACCGAGCCGGTCGACCTCGACCTCGCCGAGGAGCTCCTCCGGCGGCGCGCCCGGCGGCGCTGACTCAGAACCCGCCGGTGCCCGTCGGGTTCCAGACGGCCCGGGCGCCCAGGTCGCCCACGCGTACGGTCCAGATGAACGCCACCACCGCCACGGCGACCAACGCGGCCAGCAGCAGGATCCGCACCGGCGTCGCGGGCCGGGCCGCCGTCACGGCGCCGTCGCCCGCCCGCCCCGAACGGACCAGCACCACGTTGGCCACGGCGACCGCCGAGAAGCCCAGCATGATGTACACCAGCTGCCCGGCCAGGGTGGAGTGCTGCTCGATCAGGTCGCCGACCGGGTTGCCGGGCTCGATGCCGAGCAGGGCGTACAGGCCCTGGCCGCTCTGCTGCGAGACCCAGGTCGCCGCGGCCGAACCCAGCACGGTCAGCACCAACGGCCACCGCGCCCAGCCCCGGGTCCGCGGGAACGCGAACAGCAGGGCCAGCAGCAGGGCCAGCGGGATGCCGATCACCGGCGCGTGGATGACGAGCGGGTGCAGGGGCATGTCGCCGATCTGGTCGAACACCGCGGGCTCCTTCTTCTCGGGGGGTGTCTCCCCTACAGACGACGTGGCGGGCCGGATCGTTCGCCCAGTCAGGCAGCCGTGACGACGCTGGTCCGGGTGAGGGTCTGACCGGTGGTCTCGGGCGCCATCACCTGGGACACGACAGCGCCGATCACGCACAGCGCGGCGGCGATGAGCATCGACGCGCCAACACCGATCGTCGAGATGCCCACCGGCAGCAGGAACGTGCCGACCGCCGCCCCGATCCGGCTGAACGCGGCTGTGACCCCGACACCGCTGGACCGCACGGCCGTCGGGAAGATCTCGATCGGGTAGACCGCGGTCAGGTTCCCGGCGAGGGCGTTGAAGAAGGAGAACAGCGCGAAACAGGCGACGATGACCAGGGCCGGGGCCCCGCTCCACAGGCCGACCACCAGCAGCGCTCCCGCCATGATCCAGAAGGGGCCGATCAGCTGACGCCGCCGGCCCATCCGCTCGATCGTCAGCATCCCCACCACCGCGCCGAGCAGGGCGACGGCATTGGCCGCGATGGTGCTCGCACGCGGGTCGGCGAGCTGCAGGGCGGCGAACACCTGCGGCGCGAAGGTGAAGATGGCGAAGTACGGTGCGACCAGGCACGCCCAGAACACGCAGACGAAGATCGTGCGGCGGCGCAGCACCGGCCCGAACAGCTGCCGCCACCCCGCCTCCATCCGGTCCTGGCCGTACTCCTCGCTCTTGAAGTAGGCGTCGCCGCCGAGGTGGTCCTCGACGATGCGCCGGGCCTCGTCGGCCCGGCCGTGCTGGATCAGCCAGCGGGGCGACTCGGGCAGGCCGGCGCGCATGATCAGCACGACCAGGGCGGGCAGAGCACCGGTGATCAGCACCCAGCGCCAGCTCAGCCCCGCCACGTCGATCAGGACGTAGGCGATCACGACCGAGGCGAGGTAGCCCGCGTACCAGTAGACGAGCAGCTTGGACAGCCGGCGGCCCCGGCCGTGCGTCGGGGCGAACTCGGCGAGCATGGCCGCCCCGATCGCGTACTCGGCGCCGATGGCCACGCCGAGGAGCAGGCGGACGACGAACAGCTGCCAGGGCTCGGTGACCACGCCCTGCAGCAGGTTGAGCACGACGAACGCCGCCATGTCGATCAGGAACAACCGCCTACGGCCGAACCGGTCGGTGAGGTAGCCGACGACCGGGGCGCCGAAGAAGATGCCGATCAGCGACGAGGCACCGATCAGCCCGGCCCACACCGGGGAGGCGCCGAGGTCGGCGATCAGCAGCGGCAGCACGACGCTGAGCACGCCCAGGTCATAGCCGTCGAGGCCCTCGCCCCAGGCCGTGGTCAGGGTCATCCGGCGCAGGAAGCGGCGCGTCTTCGGTGTCTGCTCGTCCGGCAGCGTCACGCTTGCTGTTCCCATGAGGTCCCGGTACCCCGGCCGCGGCGGCCACAACCACGACCTCCCGCCGACGTCAGCCGATCGCCCCGCCGGCCGTCCGGAGGTCGGCGACGAACCCGGCGAACGCGGCGTCCCGCTCGGCCTCGTCGGTCCGCAGGATCGACGACGGGTGCACCGTGGCGAGGACGCGGCGTGCCCCGACGGGGGTCTCGTGGTCCAGGATCTGGCCGCGTGACTGGGTCACCCGGAAGGCTGGGCCGAGCAGCGCCTTGGCGGCGGTGGCGCCCAGGCACACGATCAGCTGCGGGTCGACGCGCCGCAGCTCGGCCTCCAGCCACGGCCGACACGCCTTGATATGGCTGACCTGCGGGGTGGCATGGATCCGCCGGCTGCCCCGCTCGGTGAAGCGGAAGTGCTTCACCGCGTTGGTCACGTAGACATCGGCGACGGCGATGCCGGCCTCGGCCAGCGCCCGCTGCAGCACCTTGCCGGCCGGCCCGACGAAGGGGACGCCCTGCCGGTCCTCCGCGTCGCCGGGTTGTTCACCGACCAGCACGATGGGGGCTCGGTCGTTACCGGCCGAGAACACCACCTGGGTCGCCGGCTCCCACAGCTCGCAGCCGCGGCAGCCGGTGGCCGCCTTCCGGAGCGTGGGGACGTCGGCGTCGGCGGGCACGAAGGGAGCAGCGGTCACGGGCCCTTTCTACCCGAGAGGGGCGCTAACCAGACTGACCGTCGTCCGCCGAACCGGCCCAGGCCCCCGTGGCCTGCTGGGGCTGCTGACCCTCGAACTTGATCACGTGCATGACCGCGTTGATCAGGGCCAGGTGGGTGAAGGCCTGCGGGAAGTTGCCCAGGTGCTGGCCCGTGTGCGGGTCGATCTCCTCGCCGTAGAGGTCGAGCGGACCGGCGAAGGACAACAGCTTGGCGCACAGCTTGCGGGCCCGGGTGTACTCGCCGATCTCGCACAGCGCCGAGACCAGCCAGAACGAGCAGATGGTGAAGCTGCCCTCCTCGCCGGAGAACCCGTCGTCGGTCTCCTCCACCTTGTAGCGCAGCACCAGCCCGTCGACGGTGAGCTCGTCGGCGATGGCCAGCACGGTGTTGCGGATGACCGGGTCGGTCGCCGGCAGGAAGCGGACCAGCGGGGCCAGCAGCAGCGACGCGTCCAGCGCCGTGGTGCCGTAGTACTGAACGAGCACGCCGCGGTCGTCCACCCCGTTGGCCAGGATGTCGTCCTTGATCTCCTGCGCGGCGAGCTCCCACTCGCTCGCCTTGCCGTCCTCGCCGCTGATCCGGGCGATCTTGGCGCCGCGGTCCACCGCGACCCAGCACATGATCTTGGACGACGTGAAGTGCTGCAGCTGGCCACGGACCTCCCAGATGCCGGCGTCGGGTTCGCGCCAGTACTTCAGGGCCTCGTTCACCTGCTTGTCCAGGATCGGCCAGATCCGGCCGTCGACGTGGTCGGCGGCCTTGAAGTGCAGGTAGACCGAGTCCAGCAGCGCGCCCCAGACGTCGTGCTGGTTCTGGTTGTACGCAGCGTTGCCGATCCGCACCGGTCGCGAGTTGGCGTACCCGGACAGGTGGTCGAGCTCGAACTCCTCGAGCTCCTTCTCGCCGCCGATCCCGTACATGATCTGCAGGTGCTCGTCGCGGCTGGCGATGTCGGCGATGAAGGAGAAGAAGTCCACCGCCTCCCAGTCGAAGCCGAGCGAGTACATCCCCCACAGGGCGAAGGTGGCGTCGCGGATCCAGGTGTAGCGGTAGTCGTAGTTGCGCTCCCCGCCCGGCGTCTCGGGCAGCGAGGTCGAGCCCGCGGCGGCGATCGCCCCGGTCGGGGAGTAGGTCAGACCCTTCAGGGTCAGCGCACTGCGCTGCAGGTAGCCGCGCCACGGGTGGTCCGGGAACCGGCCCCGGGCCAACCAGTGCTGCCAGTGGTGCGCCGTCCAGACCTGCTTGGCGTACGCCTGCTCGAACGTCGTCGGCGGGACCGCCCCGCCCCAGGACAGGGCGATGAAGCGGGTGTCGCCCTGCTTGAGCAGGGTCCGGGCGCTGGCCCGGCCGCCCTCGAAGCCCAGCCGCAGGTCGCTGGTCAGGGTGAGCTTGAGGTCGGTGCCGTCGGCCGTGGCCGTGCCCTGGTAGTAGGTGTCGTCGGTGTACTCCCAGGTGGCCCGGGACCGGCCGTAGTCGAAGACCGGCTCGCAGTCGACGATCGTCTGCACCTCGCCGGAGGCACAGCGGATGGTGCGCAGCAGGATGTGCTCGGCCTCGTAGTCGTTGGGCGTGCGCTGGTAGGTCTTCGACCGGTCGCGCTCGTGGTGCCAGGGCCCGATCAGCAGCGTGTCGCGGACGATCAGCCAGCCGGTCGGGGTCCCCCAGCTGGTCTCCAGGATCATCGTGCCGGGCAGGTAGCGCACGTCGACGGGAACGGACACGTCGTCGGGGGCGATCTTGAACGAGCCGGCGTGCCGGCCCAGCATGCTGCCGAAGATGCTCGGCGAGTCGAAGCGCGGGACACACATCCACTCCACCGCGCCATTGGGTGACAGCAGGCCCGACACCTCACCGTCGGAGATGAACCCGTAGTCACCGATCGGGGTCGACCGGGCGTGCGAGACGGGCGAGCTGACCTGGCCCGGTTCCTTCTTCGTCGCGGACTTCTTGGCTGCCATGACCGAAGCATTCCGGTCTCTCGGGACCGTGGCAAGCAGGGACGCGGTATTGATCATCGACCGTCACCTACGCCTCGGTGGGCAGCGGGAGCCCGCTCAGCGGCCGCCGGCTCAGCCGGCGACGTCATCGACGAGGAAGAGACGGCACCAGCAGCTGGCCAGCCACCGCTCGAACGCCTCCGGGGACCAGCCGCGCTCGTGGACGAGCAGATGGTGGAACTCCGCCGAGTTCATCGTCCAGATCACGTCGGCGATCTCGTCGGCGGTCAGGCCGGGCCGCACGTCGCCGGTCGCGATCAGCTCGGCGGCCAGCAGTCGCATGTTGGTGGCCCGCCGCGACGCGATGTCACCGCGGATGCCCGCCAGCTCGGGCGCCTGGGCGGCCGCGTCGCGAAGCACCAGATGCAGGGGACCCATCCGTTCGGAGATGGCCCGCACGGCGCCGGCGTAGATCTCGAGCTTCCGCCGCGCCCGTGGTTCATCGCGGATCTGCTGGACATAGTCGCGGTCGGTGGCCGCGACCACCTCGTCGGTGCCGGAGAGGGCCGTCTCCAGCAGCAGCCGGAACAGCACGGGCTTGGACCCCACCGCGGCGTACACCGTGTCGACGGCGACGCCGGCCGCCTCTGCGATCGCCCCCATGGTGGTGGCGGCGTAGCCCTGCTCGCTGAACAGCCGCCGCGCGGCGGCGAGGACGGCTGACCGCGTCCGCCGCGCCTGCTCATCGCGCACCGCCGACCGGTAGCGGCGGCTCTTGACGACCTTGCTCATACGTCGTACTTTACCCGTATTGATCCGATATGGGTTCGGATCAATCTAGGTGGGGAGCGCCGGCGTGGCCACTGAGATGCCGCAAGAAGTTGTCGTCCGGGGTCCGGGGACCGAAGGTCCGGCCACGTGGGCGATGGGCTCGCTCTTCGAGCGGCTGCTGGACGGCCGGCAGTCCGGCGGGACGCTCGACGTCTCCCTCATCACGCAGCCGCCCGGCACGGCCACCCCCCTGCACGTCCACCGTCAGGAGGCGGAGGCCTTCTTCGTGCTCGAAGGAACGCTGCTCTACCAGGCCGCCGACGAGCTCCACGAGCTGGTGGCCGGGTCGTTCATCTACCTGCCGTCCGGGGTTCCGCACGCGTTCCGGATCACCGGCCGCAAGCCCGTCCGCTTCCTCGGGCTGGTCTCCCCCGCCGGTCTGATGGACCTGTACGACGAGGTCGGTCTGCCGGCCCTCGAGCGCCTTCTGCCCGGCGCCGACGGCCGTCCGGTCGCCGAAGAGATCCCCCGCTGGAACGAGATCGGTCCCCGCTACGGCCTCACGGTGGTCGGTGCGCCCATCCCCGCCCCGTAGCCGTCCGACCGGCGGCGCCGTGGTCGGGACGTTGGCCGTGGTGGGCGTGCGGCCGCGGGAGGTTGCGGTCTCGACGCGACGCTCTGCGCTAGCATGCCCGGGGTCATGGGGACGTTGTCCACCCACTCCTGGGTTCACCCACTGACCACGCCGTGCGGTCGTCGGTCAGGTCCGGTTCGATGGGGACTCGGACGCGCAGAGTCTGGAGGTTCGCGATATGGGTGATGTCCTCGAGGCGGCCAGCGACCCCCAGGCACCCGGCACGCTGCTGACCGTCGGGATCCCGGTGTTCAATGGCCGGTCACTGCTGCGGAACTGCCTGCAGTCGGTCATCGACTCCACCCTCCCGCGCGAGCGCTTCGAGATCGTCATTGCCGACGACGGCAGCACCGAGCCCGAGACCCTCGCGATTCTCGCTGAGTTCGACCAGGCTCTGGCCGCTAACCCCGGGTTCTTCCGCGTGGTCACCTTGGAGACCAACTCCGGCGGGGCCGCCCGCCCCCGCAACCGCATCCTCGAGGCGGCCACCGGCGCGTACGTCTTCTTCGTGGACGCGGACGACACCATCGGCGCAGAGGCCCTGGCGCGCATCGCCGAGGCGGTGGCGACCACGCCGGCGGACTGGATCGCCGTCCACCAGGTGCCGGTGAACGGGCGCGCCGCGGTTGCCCGGGTCCGCACCCCGGAGACCGAGGTGCTCCGCACCAAGGCCCTGACGACGCTGACGGTCCACAAGGTCTTCCGACGCGCCGAGATCGAGCGCCAGCAGCTCCAGTTCGACGAGGGACTGCCCTCCGGACAAGACGTCAGCTTCGCGTTCTCCTACATCCTGAACGCGCAGCGCTTCCTCATGCTCGGTGGCTACGACTACTACTACCTGACGCAGCACGCCGACAACCCGAACGAACCGACCCACCTGTCCCGGCGAGCCCGGACCCCTGAGGCCCTGATCGACAAGAACGAGCGGATTCTGAGCTCGATGCTCACGGCCCTGCGGGCGAGTGGCCTGCCCGACTCCGAACGGCGCGAGATCGTCAGCCAGATCGTGCTGCCCCGGGTCCTGGTGCGTCAGAGCTACCTGAAGTCGATCGTCAAGGCCGGGCCGGTGGTGGGGACGCGGGCACTGCGCCGGCTGTCCAAGCTGCTCGACGACCCCCTGGTCACGGACCTCAAACCGGCAGAGTTGAACGGAGTGACGGTGGAGCAACTCAAGAAGATCGCCAAGGCGGACTGGGCCGGGCTGGCTCGGCTCATCATCCCGGGCGCGGTTCCCGAGCATTCCCCCGTCGGCGTCGCGGCCCGGCTGGCCAGGCGGGGGCGCCGCTTCTTCGACCTGGCGTCCGGCCGGGCGAGCCGGCAGCGGGTGGTCGACGAGCTCCGGTCGGTGCGCCGGACCGTGAACAAGCTGCAGAAGGAGCTCAACGAGCGCGACGAGCCGGCCTTGATCCGTGCCGCGGTCGCCGACCTGCAGAAGGGTCAGCGTCGGCTCGAGGCGAACCTGCAGGCCGAGTTCCAGCTGCGGGACATGCTGGGCCAGAGTGGCTCGGGCCAGCCGGAGGCGGCGGTGACGCCCCTGAACCCGGGGTGGCAGCTGTCATCCCAGGCCGTCCAGGAGATCGTCCGTCACGTCCTGCTGGACCAGCCGAGCGTGGTGGTCGAGTGCGGCTGCGGCGCCTCGACGATGTGGATCGCGCGAGCGCTCAAGCGGGTCGGTCAAGGACAGCTGATCTCGCTCGAGAACCTGGAGGACTGGGTCGAGATCGTCTCCGGGATGCTGCGGTACGAGGGGCTCAGCACCGCCGAAGTCCGCCATGCCCCGCTCGTGCCCTACTCGTCCGGCGAGACCGAGCAGCCGTGGTACACCACCTCGGTCCTCGACGACGTCGAGAAGATCGACCTGCTCATCGTGGACGGGCCGCCGGGGAACATCAGCAAACTCGCGCGTTACCCAGCGGTACCGGCCCTGCGCGACAAGCTGCGCCCCGGCGCGACCGTGATGCTGGACGACTGCCACCGCTGGGCCGAGAAGGAGACCGTCCGCCGGTGGATCGACGAGGTCCCCGGGCTGGAGCTGGTCCACCAGGTCGACCGCATCGCGGTGCTGAAGCTCAACTGAGTCCGACCCGCCGATCCCCTGCACCCTGCCTTGGCCACTGACCCGCGCGGCCTGCGTGACGACGCCCCGCTGCTCGACGCCTGGCTGAGGTTCCAGGAGGCTGCGCCGACCGCGTTCACCATCCCCGGCCACAAGCACCGCACCGACCTGGTCGGTGACGTGGTGGCGGGCGACGTCCCCCTGTACGCCGGCCTGGACACGATGAAGCTCACCTCCGGCGTGCTGGCCGAGGCCGAGCGTCGGGCGGCTCGCCTGTGGGGCGCCGACGTCTGCCGCTTCTCCACCGGCGGGGCCACCCACGCCAACCAGGCGGCGGCGCTGTCGGTGGCCACGGACGGTGACGAGGTGGTGGTGAGTCGGACCCTGCACCGCTCCCTGCTCCTCGGTCTCGTGCTGGCCGGCCTCACCCCGGTGTGGGTCCGGCCCGAGGTGGACCCGGCGACCGGTCTCCCGCTGGGCGTCGCGCCCGAGACCGTACGCCGTGCCCTGGCCGAGCACCCGCGCGCACGGGCCGTGTTCGTCGGCGACCCCTCCTATGTGGGGACGGTGGGCGACGTGGCGGGCCTCGCCGCGGTGGCCCACGCCCACGGCGCACCTCTGGTCGTCGACGCCGCCTGGGCCGCGCACTTCGGCTTCCACCCGGACCTGCCTCGACACGCCCTCGCGCTGGGCGCGGACATCGTCGTGACGAGCGCTCACAAGACCCTGCCGGCGGTCAGCCAGGCTGCGCTGGTGCTGGCCCGCACCGACCGGGTCGACGCCGGCCGGCTGGACGCCGGCGTGGAGGCCACGGCGACCACGAGCTCGGCCGGTGCCATCCTGGCGAGCATCGACGCCGCCCGCGCCCTGCTGGAGCGCTCCGGCGCCGAGCTGCTCGGCCCGGTCATCGCGGCGGTCCGCGGGGCGCGTACCCGGCTGCGGGCCGTCGACGGGCTGGCGGTGCTGGACGGGCCCGGCGTCGACCCGCTCAAACTCACCGTGGTGCTGCCCGGTACGGGCGCCGACGGCAACGCGGTCGAACAGGATCTGCTCACCGCCGGCCTGACGGTGGAGTCCGCCGACCGCGACGTTCTCGTTGCTGTCGCGACTCTGGCGGACACCGCCGCCGGCCTGGACGCCCTGGTCGACACGATGGTCAGCTCGATCGCCCGGCACCGGGGCGAACCGCGACCCGTGGCGGGCGCAGCCGCGTACGCGGTGGACCCGGTGATGACCATGCCGCCGCGCCAGGCCTTCTTCGCCCGACGGGAGGCCGTGTCCTTCGAGCAGGCCGTCGGACGCGTCAGCGCCGAGCTGATCGCGCCGTACCCACCCGGCATCCCCATGCTGGCTCCCGGCGAGCAGATCACTGCCGACACCGTCACCGCGCTCCACCGGGCGAGGACAGCCGGTGTGCGCATCGCCTACGCCAACGACCCCACATTGGCGACGATCACGGTGACGACCGACTGACCGACGGGTCAGCCCGCCCCCCGGTCGTCGTAGGCAGGCAGCACTGCCCCGGCCCGGCGGGAGAACCGCCGGACCGGGGCAACCCGCAGCCCTACCTCGCGCTGCTGGTGCGGATGGTGCCGTTCACGCCCGAGGGGAAGAAGCCGCCCTTGCTGACCTCGCCCGGGTTGAGATAGACGATGTTCAGCACGTCCCCACCCGACCGGCTGTAGACGATCGAGTCGCCGTTGGCCGGGACCAGGTTGCCCACCGTCATGGTGCCGATGCCCCGGTCGACGTCCTTCCGGCCGTCCAGGCTGTCCCGGGCGTCGGAGATCCGCCTCGCCGCGTCGTAGAGGCCCCGGGCGTAGAGCGTGGTCCGGATGATACCGGCGTGGTACGCCTCCACCGCGAGGATGCCGGCGGCCGCCTCGAGGTAGGTCTTGTTCCGGATCAGCGGAGCCGCACCCTTGTATGCCGTGACGCCGACGTCCTCGAAGATGAACGCCGCGAGCAGGAAGTTGTTCTCGTTGGCGAACGGGTCGAAGGTCTGGGTCGAGCTGATCAGACCGGCGGCCCGGGCGGCGGCCGTGAAGCTGCCCCGCAGGCTGATGGCCGGCCGGGAGACCTTCGCCGAGCCGAGCGCCCTGCGCAGGAACTGCACGTGGTTGAGCTCGTCCTCGGCGATCTCGCGGGCGTACTGCCGAACCGCCCGGGTCGTGAAGTTCACCTTGCGGCCGCCGGTGACGGGGCCGCGCTTGCCCTTGCCGTCGGTCGTGTTGGAGGCCAGCCCGCGCCCGTAGTAGGCGCGCAGGTAGAACTCCGCCTCCAGGTACTCCAGGTTCAACGCGAAGTTGAGGATCGCGGCATCACTCGGGCTGCTGTCGCCGGCGTGCGCCTCGGTCGCCCCCGCGGTGCCGATCACCCCCGCCCCGACGGCACCGAGACCACTGAGTCCCGCCACCTTGAGGAACTTGCGCCGGTCACTCTCGTTCTCGGCGCTGCGGTTGATCATGTCAACCACGGTCTTCTTTCCGAACATGCTGCTCCTGACTGGGAGGTCAGCTCCGGAGGAACAGTGGCAAGCCTGAGCCGACGTCGCCGGAGCAGGTTCGACGAGGCTCGTGGTAGTGCCCCCGTCAGTGCTGGCGCGCTCACTTGCTGCGATCAGATCGCGGTCTGGACTCTAGACGAAAATCGCCAGTTTGGTGAATAAGCAGAAAAGTGTTTCACCTCGTGTCGG
>CAXTVE010000063.1:0-11963 GCA_964247485.1 uncultured Propionibacteriaceae bacterium | reverse complement strand
CGGCTCGCCGCTGTGGCCGACGCAGGGCGTCGTGCTGGCCGGCCCCTTGCGGCTCCGGGCGGCGATGGGGCGGAGCGGCACGACGGTGATGAAGCGCGAGGGCGACGGCGCGACGCCGGCGGCCACGATGGCCGTGCTCTTCGCCTGGCGCCGCACCGGCCGGCTGCCGGCTGCCGGGTGCCGGCTGCCGGGGGCCGGGGGCCGCGGGTCATGGGTACACCGACCGACGTTCGTAGGATCCACTCCCACCGGGCAGCAGTCTCCGGCGATCTTTGGCAGAAACCGACAACGGGGCTCGACGAGGTCAGCCGTTACGCTGACCGTGTGGTCAACCGCAGTCGCTACACCTCTCCGGTGCACGCCGGGGCGCGGTTCGTGGCGCAGCGGGGGATGCTCAAGCCGCTGATCTGGCGGCTGGTCAAGGTCACGGTCCTGGGGCGCGAGCACCTGCAGGGGCTCGCCCGGCCGTTCGTCATCGTGGCCAACCATTCCAGCCACCTGGACGCGCCACTGATCTTCGGCGCCCTCCCCCGCAAGCTGGCCCGCTACGTCGCCGCGAACGCCGCCGCCGACTACTTCTTCGACGTCTGGTGGCGCAAGCCGCTCGCGTCGCTGTTCTTCAACGCGTTCCCCGTGGACCGCACCGGCCTGCGCGGCCGCCGCAGCGTGGCCACCGACTTGCTCGACGCGGGCGTGCCCCTGCTGCTGTTCCCCGAGGGCGGCCGGTCCAAGACCGGCGAGATGGGCAAGTTCAAGCCGGGCGCCGCCGCGCTGTGCATCAGCCGCGACGTCCCCTGCGTGCCGGCCTGCATCGTCGGGGCGGCCGAGGCGATGCCCTACGGGCAGGGTTGGCCGACCAAGGGGCGGATGCCGGTGCACGTCACCTTCGGCGAGCCGATGCGGGCCGAGGACGGCGAGACCGCCGTGCAGTTCTCCGACCGGATGGCCAAGGAGGTCCGCGGGCTGGTGGACTACACCATGACCTACCGCGCCGAGCACGGCTGAGCCGCACCGGCGCCCACCACGTACGCTCGCCTATACCGCGAACACAGGAGTTGCAGCCAGATGCCCGACGTGAAGCACATGAAGTGGTGGGGCTGGGGCGTCGAGGGCGTCGCCTTCCACCACGAGGACAAGCCGGGCTTCCGCCCCTTCGTGATCGAGGTGATCGACCTCGACGTCGCCGTGGAGCCGACCCTGAGCCGGTCGCTGGAGCTGCCCGACGTGCCGCGGCCGATGATCCCGGCCGAGCTGGTCGCCGAGCTGCGCGACGCCGTCGGGCCGGAGAATCTGGTCAGCACCGACGACGACCGCATCGTGCACACCTACGGCAAGAGTGTCCGCGACCTGCTGCGGCTGCGCGCCGGCGACGTCCCCCGGGTGCCGGACGTGGTGGTCTACCCGGCCACCGAGGAAGAGGTGCAGTTCGTCGTCGACCGGGCGGTGGCGGCCAACGCCGTGCTGATCCCCTTCGGCGGCGGCAGCAACATCTCCGGCAGCCTGCAGCCACCGGCTGACGAGACGCGGCCCGTCATCTCGCTCGACCTGGGCCGGATGAACAAGCTGCTGGCGGTCGACGCGGAGTCCGGGCTGGCTCGGATCCAGGCCGGCGCGCTCGGCCCCTACCTCGAGGAGCAGCTCACCGCGCTGGGCTGGACGCTCGGCCACTTCCCGGACAGCTTCACCTACTCGACGCTCGGCGGCTGGGTCGCGACCCGCTCGTCGGGCATGCAGTCGGACAAGTACGGCGACATCAGCGAGATCACCAAGGGCGTGCGCGTCGTGCAGCCCGGCAAGGTGCTGGTGATCCGGCCGCTGCCGAGCACCTCGACCGGGCCGAGCGTGCGCGAGATGATCCTCGGCTCGGAGGGCCGCCTCGGCGTGATCACCGAGGTGACCGTGCAGGTGCACCGCATCCCGGAGAACCGGGAGATCCTCGGCTACCTGTTCCCGTCGTGGGACGCCGCGCTCGCCACCATGCAGGAGATCGCGGCCAGCGATGCGCGGCCGAGCGTCACCCGGGTGTCGGACGGGCGGGAGACCCGCTTCTCCTTCGCGACGCGGAAGAAGTCGAGCAAGCTGTCGGTCGGCTCGCTGGTCAGCAAGGGCCTGATGAAGGTGCTCGAGCGCCGGGGATGGCAGCTGGACCAGTCCTGCCTGAGCTTCATCGGCTTCGAGGGCGGCAAGGCCCACGTGTCCCGGGAGAAGTCGATCGTCAAGGAGATCGTCGGCAAGCACGGCGGCATCCTGCTGGGCAAGGGCCCGGGCGTGCTCTACGACCAGAAGAAGTTCGACACCCCCTACATCCGGGACTTCCTGCTCGACCGCGGGGCGATCGGCGACGTCTCGGAGACCGCGGCGCCGTGGTCGAAGCTCCTCCCGCTCTACAACAACGTGATGGCCGCGGCCGATCGCGCCTACGCCGAGCTGGGGGTGCACGGCTGGATCATGGCCCACCTGTCGCACTCCTACCACTCCGGCGCCTGCCTCTACTTCACCTTCGCCTTCCGGCACGACGGGGCGGACCCGCTGGCCCAGTACGACCGGGTCAAGTCGGCGATCCAGCAGGCGTTCGTGGACTCCGACGGCACGCTGTCGCACCACCACGCCGTGGGCACCGAGCACGCCGCGTGGCTGGAGCAGGACATCTCCGCGCCCGGCGTGCACATGATCGACGGGCTGCTGACGGCCATCGACCCCGGCCGCAACTTCACCCCGGGGAAGAGCGTCGCCACGTCGCCAGCGCCCCGCGCGTGCATTTCGACCGGGTAGGCGCGGCCTAAACGCACGCGCTGTCCGCGTGGAGCTGGCTGCCTGGGTCCTGACCGCGGTCGGGACGCACGCCGGGCTGTTCGTCGTGCAGCGGCGGCTGTTCCTGAACGGCGCGAGCGACGGGCCAGACGCCCAGCCTCGCTTCACCGCCGACCTGTTCGCCGCGCAGACCGACCTGCGGGCGTACTGGGCCCTGGCCGGGGTGGTCCTGCTCAACTACCTCTGGCTGCTGCTCCGCGGCCACCGCTGGGGGCGGCCGGTGGTGGCCGCCGCAGTGGCCGGGCACGTGGTGCTGCTGTTCGCCCGGCCCGGCCTGTCGATCGACCTGCTCTCCTACCTGAGTCACGGCTACCTCGCCGCGACGGGGCGCAACCCCTACCTCACCGCCTCCGCCGATGTCGCCGGCCTGCCCTACGGCGCGCTGCTGGGCGCTGAAGGGTGGACGGCGGTCCACGGGCCGACGCCGTACGGGCCGCTCTGGACCCATCTCGAGCAGCTCGCCTACCTGGCGAGCCCGGAGCGGGTGGCCGTCGGCCTGCTGGTGCTCAAGGCGACGGCGCTGGCCGCGACCCTGGGCAGCGGGTGGCTGATCGGCCGGATCGGCGAGCGCATCCACCCCGGCAGCGGACGGCCCGCGGCGCTGGCCTGGCTGGCGAACCCGCTGGTCGTCGTCGAGTTCGCAGCCGACGGGCACAACGACGCTGCGGCGATCTTCCTCACCCTGCTGGCGTGCTGGCTGGCTCTGAGTGGTCGCCCGGCAGTGCTCACGGTCCTCGCGCTCGGGCTCGGCGTGCTGGTCAAGTACACCCCGCTGATCTTCGCGCTCCCGCTGCTGGTGCTGCTGGTCCGAGGTCGCCGCACCTGGCCGCGGCTGGTGCTCCAGCTCAGCATCGGCGCCGTGGTCGTGGCGGGTCTGGCCTGGCTGCTCTGGCGCCCGTGGTGGGCGGGGCCCGCGACCTTCGACGGCCTGCTGACCAGCGGGACCGCGCAGCCGTCACCGTCACCCGGCAGCTGGCTGCCCCAGCCGGCCCTGGCCGCAGCGCTCGCGCTGACCGTCGCAGCCCTGAGCTGGTTCCGGCCGCTGCCCCGCGCGGCGGGCGGCTGGGCGGCGATCGCCGTGGTCGCCCTGGCGGTGCTGCCGGTCTACTGGCCCTGGTACGCCGGCCTGGCCGTCGCCATCCTCGTGCTGAGGCCCACCCCGGTCGCGCTGGCCCAGGCGTTCGTGCTGACGGCGGGCTCGCGCATCGCCGGCCCTTACGGCGACCTCGCCGCCCTGGGCCTGGTCGACATCGCCACGATGTTCGGCCGCGACGCCCTGTGGGGGATCACCGTCCCGGTGGCCCTGTGCGCCGTGATCGGGCTGGCCGGGGTGGCGCTCAGGCCCGCGCGATCAGCGCCCGTTTCCGCTCCGGGCTGAGGAAGGACGACTCGATGCTGTTGACCGCGAGCGTCTTGACCTGCGCCTCGCTCAGGCTGAACGTCTCGCGTACGGCGGCCAGATTGTCGTCGACGTAGCCGCCGAAGTAGGCCGGGTCGTCGGAGTTGACGCTGACCACCAGGCCGAGCTCGAGCATCCGCGGCAGCGGGTGGTCGGCGAGGGTGTCGACGACGCGCAGGCGGACGTTGGACAGCGGACACACGGTCAGCGGGATGCGCTCGCGGACCAGCCGCTCGATCAGCGCAGGGTCCTCCAGCGATCGGACGCCGTGGTCGACCCGTTCGGCGCCGAGCACGTCGAGCACGTCCCAGACATAGCTCGGGTCGCCCTCCTCGCCGGCGTGCGCGACCGCGTGGAGTCCGTCGGCGCGGGCCCGGGCGAAGACCTCGGCGAACTTGCCCGCCGGGTTGCCCACCTCGGTCGAGCACAGCCCCACGCCCAGCACCGGCACCCCGCTGGCCCGCACCTGCTCGTAGGCCTCGAGGGCCGACTCACCCGACAGGTGCCGGAGGAAGGTGACGATCAGCCCGCTGCTGATGCCGAAGTCCGCCTCCGACGCCTGCAGTGCCCGGCTGACGCCGGTGAGGGCGACCCCGGGCGGGACCCCGCGCTCGGTGTGCGCCTGCAGGTCGAAGAACGCCTCGACGTGCACCACCCCGGCTTCTGCCGCGCGGGCCAGGTAGGCCGTGGTCAGATTGACGAAGTCCTGCTCGGTCCGCAGCACCGCCATGTTGGCGTAGTAGAGGTCGAGGAAGCTCTGCAGGTCGGCGAAGTCGTAACGGCTCCGCAGGTCGGCCAGGTCGGCGTACGGCAGGTCGACGCCGTTGCGCTCGGCGAGCGCGATGATCAGCTCCGGTTCCAGGGTGCCCTCGAGGTGGAGGTGCAGCTCGGCCAGCGGCAGGCTCATGGGCCCAGTCAACCGGTCGGGCCTGCCGACCCGCCCGGCGGGTGACGCGGATCTCCCGCGCCACCTCAAGACGAGCAGGTAAGTTGAACGGCGGGGCAGGGTGAGAGAACTCCCGGGATAGGTCCAACGCATTCGGCCGCCCGTATTCCCCGTGCGGGTCGCCCATCCCCTGTGCGGTTGCCTATCCCGGGTTACCTGCCCCGCCCCTGCATTCGGCGTACCCCGCCGTGCGGATTGGGCGGATCAGCTGCCGCGGTAGGTCGAGTACGCGTACGGGCTCAGCAGCAGCGGCACGTGGTAGTGCGCGGCCGGGTCGTCGATCGTGAACGGGATGACGACCTCGGGGTAGAAGGCCGACTGGCCGCGGTCGGCGAAGTAGGGCGCGACGGCGAAGGTGACCCGGTAGACGCCGGGCTCGAGGTCGGCGGGGCCGAAGTCGCCGATCCGGCCGTCCTCGTCGGTCGTGCCGGTGGTCACCGGATGCCAGTCGTCGCCGGCCCGACGCTCCAGGACGACGGCGATGCCGGCGGCCGGGCGCCCGGCGGTGGCGTCCAGCACATGGGTGGTGACTCGGCTGGTCACTCGGCATCATCCCGGGGGGGACGACCCCCCCGACCAGCACCGCCGAAGGTCTGCCGCACCCGGCGCAGGGCGATGTCGCGAAGCTCGGCGGCCACCACCTTGAACTCGTCGTCGGGGTCGAGGATGAGCCGGCGCTGCAGCTCGGCCAGGATCTCGGGGCGGCTGCGACCGCCCGCCCGGATGAGGAAGATGCGTCCGAACCGCTCCTCGTACGAGCGGTTGCCCCGGGCGAGCTGCTCGGCCAGTTCGGCGTCGTCGGAGGCGCTGTCCGCCTGCTCGGCCGCGGAGAGGGAGGCGGCTGCGGCCGGACCGGTGTGCCGCTCACCGATCCGCGGGTGGTCGGCCAGCGCCTGCTCCACCTCCTCGGCGCTCAGCGGGGTGGCGGCCAGTCCGGCGGCATCGACCAGGTCCTCCAGAGTGGCGTACGGACCCCCGCTCGCCACCTCATCCACCCAGCGCGGCACCGCAAGACAGACGGGCAGTCCCTCACGCAGCTCGCGCTCGGAGACCTCGAACTCGCCAGCAGTCATGGGCTCAGGTTAACGAGGAGACGCCGCCGCAGCGTCAGGTCAGGTGGTCGAAGTCGCCCGGGCCCAGGCGGCGTAGCGCACCGCGTCCGTCGGGCGCGGCGTAGCGGGCCACCGCGCTACCCGGGAAGTGCCCGCCGACCTGGTGCAGCACCACCCCCGGCAGCACCTCGACCTGTTCCTGCCCCGCGGTGACGACCGGGTCCTCGCGCTGCAGGTAGTCCCGGTCGGCCGCGGCCACGTAGACCGGCACGGAACCGAAACGGTGCGACCACTCGACCTGCACGCCGAACATGTGGGGATGGCTGGTGGCCACGGCTGCGACGCCGCCGAGCGCCTCGACCTGGTGGACCAGATTGTCGTCGAGATGGCCGGGGGGATCCTCAACCCGGCTCGAGGTCAAGACCCGCCCACCCACGATCGGCGGCCGGGGCCGCGGCGGACGACTAGGATGTCCCTCCGTGGCAGTTTCCGTGCGGACCATCAGCGCGGCCGAGCATCTGGCCTACATCGAGAGCCAGCCCAGCGTCAGCTTCCTGCAGACCCCCGCGTGGGGGCAGGTCAAGCGTGAGTGGCGGAGCGAGTCGGTCGGCTGGTTCGACGACGACGACAAGATCATCGGGGCCGCCCTCGTCCTCTACCGCCAGCTGCCCAGGATCAAGAAGTACCTCGCCTACCTGCCCGAGGGGCCGAGCATCGACTGGTACGCCGAGGACCTCGGTGCCCTGCTCAAGCCGCTGGCCGAGCACGCCCGGAAAGCCGGCGCGTTCGGCGTCCGCATCGGCGCGCCGGTGGTCGTCCGTCGCTGGGGTGCGGAGACGATCAAGGCGGCGATCGCCGACCCGGAGACCCCCCGGCTGAGCGCGGCGATGCCCGACCACGTCGACCACGCCGCGGCGCGGACGCGGGACCGGCTGATCGAGCTCGGCTGGCAGCCGCCGGACAGCGACGAGGGGTTCGCGGCCGGGCAGCCGCGGTTCGTCTTCCAGCTGCCGATCGCGGGCAGGACCGAGGAGCAGCTGCTCGCCGGGATGAACCAGCTGTGGCGGCGCAACATCAAGAAGGCGGCCAAGCTCGGGGTCACCGTCACCGAGGGCGGCGCCGAGGACCTGGCGCGGTTCCACCCGCTCTATCTCGAGACCGCCGAGCGCGACCACTTCACCCCGCGCCCGCTCTCCTACTTCACGACCATGTTCGCGGCGCTGCTCGCCGAGGACCCGGACCGGATCCGGCTCTACCTGGCCCACCACGAGGGCGACCTGGTCGCCGCCACCACCTGGGTCCGCGTCGGCACCCACGCCTGGTACTCCTACGGCGCGAGCTCCACGGCCAAGCGCGACGTACGCGGGTCGAACGCGATCCAGTGGCGGATGATCACCGATGCCCTGGCGGCGGGCGCAACGACGTACGATCTGCGCGGCATCACGGAGGGGTTGGAGGCCGACGACCCCCACCTCGGGCTGATCCAGTTCAAGGTGGGTACCGGGGGCGAGGCGGTGGAATACCTCGGGGAGTGGGACCTCCCGCTCAATCCCCTGCTGTACAAGGCGTTCGACCTCTACATGAAACACCGGTGAGCTGATGGGCCCTGAGACTGATGGGTAGAGTGCGGCTTCGGCTGGACGCGGAGCGCTGGCGCGAGCACCTCGGCGTGGTGTCGCGGGCCACGCCCGGGCTGGTGCCGGTCATCAAGGGCAACGGCTACGGCTTCGGCCGGGCCCGGCTGGCCGAGGAGGCGGCCGCGCTCGGCCTCGACACGGTCGCGGTCGGCGTCGCTGCGGAGGTCGCCCTGGTCCGGCCCCACTTCAGCGGCGACATCGTCATCCTGCAGCCGTGGGACGCCGATGACGACGCGGCCCAGGCCTGTCTGCGCGAGCCGAAGGTGATCACCACCGTGTCCCGGCTCGCCGACCTGGACGCGATCGCCGACAGCGACCTCGAGCCGCGGGTGCTGATCGAGGTGCAGACCTCGATGCGCCGGCACGGCCTCCGGGTGCCGGACCTCGCCGAGGTGGCGCCGATGCTCCAGCGGGTGCGATTCGAGGGCTGGAGCACCCACCTGCCGCTGCGGGTCGACGGCCGGTTCGTCGAGGCCGGCACGCTCGCCGAGGCCGCCCTGGCGGTGACGCCCGGGACCCTGTGGCTGTCCCACCTGCCGCCCGAGGAGGCAACCCGGATCGCCGCAGAGGCCGGTCCGGAGCCGGTCGAGGTCAGGCTCCGGGTGGGCACCCGGCTCTGGCTCGGGACCGAGTCGGGCCGGCGGGCCGTCGCGACGGTGCTCGACGTGCACCCCGTACGCCGGGGCGAGCGGGCCGGCTACCGCGGCCGGGTGGTGCCCGCCGACGGCTGGATCGTCGTGGTCGCCGGCGGCACCGCGCACGGGATCGGCCTGGAGGCGCCGACCTCGGCGGTCACCCTGCGGCAGCGGGCGGTGTCGGTGGCCACCGGCTCCCTGGAGGCGGCCGGCCTGGCCCTCAGCCCGTACACGATCAACGGCCGCAAGCGCTGGTTCCTGGAGCCACCGCACATGCAGTCGAGCCAGCTCTTCCTGCCTCGCCGGGAGCGGCCCCCGACGATCGGCGAGGAGATCCCCGTCGAGCTGCGGATGACCACGGCGACGGTCGACGCGGTGGACTGGGACCTCTAGCGGCCGAGCGGGAAGGACCCGGGCGGGTACGGCCCGTACTGCCACGAGACGAACGGCGGGCCGTACTTGGCGGCCGCCGGAGACGTCCCCAGCACGGTGAAGATGGCAACCACCAGGCCGCCGACGGGCACGAGGTTGAGCAGGACGAGCCAGCCGCTGTAGCCGGCATCGTGCAGCCGGCGGACCGTGATCGCGAGGCTCGGCACGAGGATGCCGAAGTAGAAGACGGTCAGCAGGACGAGGAAGGGGACGCCGGCGGGCCCCGGGGTCTGGCCGCCGTCGGTGCTGGTGGCGGTCCCCAGGACACCGGCCGGGATCCCCAGCGCCAGGAACCCGACGAAGGTGAACAGGACGAACCACCAGTACTCGCTGCGGCTCGCGCGGCCCGAGAAGACCGCGTACTTCTGGAACGCCCGCTTGACCGCGCCGCCGAAGCCGATGCCGTAGTGCGGCCAGTCGAGTGGCGGGGGTCCCGGTGGGACGACGGGATAGGTGGTCATGGAGCTCCTCGGTGGTCAGTCGCGCAGTTTCGCACGAAGGGCGGCGGTGTCCTCGGCCGTCCAGCCCAGGCTGTTGAGCAGCGGCTCGACGCCGCCGTGCTCCCGGTCGATGTGGTCGAGGAAGGTGGCCATCGCCTCGGGGCGGCTGAGATGCGACGACAACGGGCGGCCGCGCAGGTTGTCGGCGTAGGTCGAGGAGGCCTCCAGCCGGGCGACCACCCCGTCGACCCGTTCCGAGCTCGCGGCATAGTCGGCCACCACCGCGTCGCGCTCCGCCCCGGCGAGGGTCAGGGCGAGGGAGACCACGGTGCCGGTCCGGTCCTTGCCGGCGGCGCAGTGCACCAGGGCCGCACCCGGCGCGTAGGCCACGGCGCGCAGGGCGGCGAGCACCGAGTCCGGCCGGTCGACCAGGTAGGCGTAGTAGATCGAGGCGTGGATGTCGCCGATGTCCACCGGCGGTTCGAGGTCCACCCAGGGCAGCGCCTCCTCGGGCAGAGCCTCGGGGCGTACGTCGGGCTTGTCCTCCCCCACTCCGCCGCGCCACTCGCGGAACAGCGAGAGCTCGTGCCGGCGTACGTCGGTGCGGGTCAGCGGACCCGGCCCCTCCTGGTCACGCTCGTAGTCGCTGCGCAGGTCGACCACGTCGGTCAGCCCGAGGCCGAGCAACTGCTCGATGTCGTCGGGGGTCAGCGACTGCAGGTTGTCCGAGCGCAGCAGCCGCCCGGGCTGGATCGTGCCGCCGTCGGTGGTGGGCAGGCCGCCGACATCGCGGAGGTTGGCCAGGCCCTCGAGGTCGATCCACATCCGCGCCACCGGACCAGAGTAGGAGGTGGCGCCGACCGTGGTTCGATGAGGCGATGGGCGCTGACGGGGGACTGGAGGACGTCGTGCTGCGGGCCGAGGAGGCGGCCGAGGCCTGGGTGCGCGGCGACATGGACCGCTATCTCGACCTGGTCCACCACGCGCCCGGCTTCACGCTGCTGGCGCCGTTCGGCGGTCCGGCCAGCCGGCACGAGAGCCGGGCCGAGGGGGTGCGGGGCACAGCCGGCTCCTTCGCCGACGGCGAGGCGACGCTCGAGCACGTCGAGACACACGCCTGGGGCGACACGGTCGTCCTGGCGATGATCGAGCGGCAGCACGGGCGCATCGGCGGCCGACCCGACCAGGACCTGTCATTGCGGGTCACCCACGTCTACCGCCGTGACGGTGCCCACTGGCTACTGGTCCACCGGCACGCCGATCCCCTGGTCGCGTCGCTCGACCTGGACGAGCTGACCACCCTGCTCCGACGCTGACAAGTCGGAGTCAGGCGGCCCAGTGGCCCGTGAAGAACCGCCAGCACCCCCAGAGCATGAAGACGGTCTCGGCCGTCAGGGCGACGGCGAGGAAGGCGCGGTGGGCGACGCGGGTGTGGCGTGCCCGCGGGCGCCAGTCGACGAACCGGCCGACCATCACCCACAGCGGGAACCAGAGCAGCAGCGCGCGGTTGACGGAGAAGAACCAGTAGGACATGGAGAACGCCAGGACCTGTACGCCGACCCAGCTCGCCTCACCCCACAGGGCTGGCTCGGTCCCCCGCCGCGCGCGGAGGCTGACCCCCAGGCACCAGACGACCACGGCGACCCCGACGACCATCGACACCATCTCGCCGCGGAACACCGCGGCCCACCAGGGGTGGTCGGCGTAGGCGCCCGGCACGATCGCCGGGATGGTGTTCAGGAACGACTCCCACGGCCAGGTCAGCTCCCGGACCCAGCCGGTCTTCTGAGCGGAGTACCACGCGGTCCAGCTGCCGGTCAGCAGGTAGAGATAGCCGGCGAACGCCGCGATCACCGCGAGCGGCACCGCCAGCCAGGCCACGCCGGTCAGCCGGGTCCGCCACGGCACCCGCCGCAGGGTGATCACCAGGATGAACAGGGCCCCGACCAGGAAGAGCCCGGACACCCGCAGCGTGCACGCCGCCCCGGCGAGCAGGGCCATCGACCACCACCGCCCCGCCCGGGCCCGCTCCCATGCCCAGAAGGCCGCGGCGCAGAACAGCGACTCGGTGTAGGGCACCACGGTGAACACGGCGGTCGGCGCGAACAGCCAGGCCACCGCCGCCCACGGCCCGCCGAGTCGCAGCAGGGCCGCCGCCGCCACCGCCGAGCCGGCCAGCGACAGCAGCACACCGGTCACCTGGACCGAGAGCCCGACGTTCATCCCGAGGGCGAGCAGCGACGGCAGCCCGGGGAAGAAGGCCATCAGGGTGCCGTCGGCGTCGGCCCAGTAGCCCCCGGCCGCGAGTCGGGCGAAGTGCTGGACGTCCCAGTTGCTGACCATGTCGGTCAGGCTCCGGCCGGTGGTCACGGCCAGCAGCAGCGCGACCAGCGCGATCAGCCCACGGCTGGCCAGCCAGGCTTGGACGACCAGTCGAGCGCCGTGCTGCTCCCTGAGCCTGTCGAAGGGCCTCGGCGGTGCCGGCGCCGCCTCGATCGACGTGGTCATCCCTGCAGCTCCGGCTTTCCGAAGTTCCGGGTCCGCCAGCCGGCGTCCGGGGCCCCGTCGAGCACGCCGCCGGTCGGGTCGTCCACCGCTCCCTGAGCCTGGC
>CAXTVE010000062.1:10622-11980 GCA_964247485.1 uncultured Propionibacteriaceae bacterium | reverse complement strand
GCCGGCGTGGGCCCCGTACGAGGGCCCCGAGAAGCTCTGGACCGGCGCGTACGCGATCCTCGAGCCCACCGGCGACCCGCTGCCCAGCGAGCAGCTGCCCGAGGCCGAGCTGATCATCTGTCCCGGCCTGGCGGCCAACGCCCAGGGGGACCGGCTCGGGCGCGGCGGCGGCTGGTACGACCGGGCCCTGGCGCACGCCTCGCAGAGCGCGCCGATCTGGGTGCTGCTGAACTCCGACGAGGTGCTGGACGTGATCCCGGCCCAGAGCTGGGACCGCCGGGTGGACGTGATCATCACCCCGGAGCAGATGATCACCTGCGAGCCCCCGCTGCTCGTCCGGTGAGCTAGAGCACCCGGAAGTCGGACAGCCCCTCCGGGTCCTCGACGAGCAGCTCCACCCCGGTGACCCGGGCCTGTTCCGGGCCGGCGTGGGCCCACTCGACCATCGCGGTCACCGCGTCCGGATCGCCCTCGAAGACCGCTGCGACGGTGCCGTCGTCCAGGTTGCGCACCCAGCCCGCGACGCCCAGCCGGCGGGCCTCGCCGCGACAGGTCGCCCGGAAGATCACGCCCTGCACCCGGCCGTGGACGATCACCCGGCGACGGATCATTGGGCCAGTCTGGTAGGAACCGAGGACGTGAGCGAGCCCGCCCCCCACGTCGCCCTGGCCGCGACCCGGCTGCGCCGCCCCGACGCACTGGCCGGATCCGTGGAGATCGCCTCCGCGCCCGTGGCCCGGCGGGCGTTCCCGACCCACCTGTCGACCAGCCTCGGTCTGTGCGTCAAGGTCGGCGGGCCGCACGAGGTGGTGGCGGACGGGCGGTCCGTGACCTACCCGGCCGATGCCGTGAGCGTCCGCACCCCCGGCTGCGTCTGGGCCAGCCGGCCGGGCCGGCACGGGTTCGTCTCGATCGACATCGCACCGTCGCAGCTCCGGGGTATCGGCTCGGCGCCCGGGATGCGCTTCGCGCCGCGGGCGGCCCTGCCGTCGATCCAGCGGGCGGCGACCCGGCTCTCCGCCGCCGACTCGGCCCTGTACGCCGACCAGCTGCTGACCCAGCTGCTTGACGCCGTTGTCGCCAGCGGGCTGCTGCGGCACGAACCGGATCCCGACGACCGGCGGGCGGTCGCGGTGAGCCGGGAGTACCTGGCCGAGCACCTGACAGACCGGCCGACGCTGGCCGACACGGCGCAGGCCGCCGGGGTCGACCGGTTCACCCTGCTGCGCCGCTTCCGGAGCGAGCTGAACACCACGCCGCACGCCTATCTGGTGATGCTGCGGCTCGCCGAGGCACAGCGGCGGCTGGCGGCCGGCGTCCCCCCGGCCCCCGCCCCGGGCGAGTCGGGGTTCTCCCCC
>CAXTVE010000062.1:0-10612 GCA_964247485.1 uncultured Propionibacteriaceae bacterium | reverse complement strand
GGGGGGGGGGCGGCGGGGGGCGGGGGGGGGGGGGGGGGGGGGGCCCCCCCCCCCCCCACGCCGCGGTCGAGTCGGGATTCTCCGACCAGGCCCACCTCGGCCGCTGGTTCCGGCGGGTGCACGGCATCACCCCCAGCGGGTACGCCCGGCAGGCGGACGCGCAATCCCGTTACAGAACCGAAAACTTTCTTTCGCACACTGGGTGAGGTGACCACCTACCTCACCTCCGATCCGGCGCTCCGCACGCCGGTCCGTTTCCCCGGCCCGGCCGCCGAGCTGGCCGGGCACCTCTACCGGCCGCCCGCCGCGGCCCCGGACGCGCGTACGCCCGCGGTCGCCCTCTGCGGCCCGATCAGCAGCGTCAAGGAGCAGACCCTGCCCCACTACGCCGAACGGCTGGCCGACGCGGGCTACACCGCGCTGACCTTCGACCCGAGCGGCTTCGGGGAGAGTGCGGGCGAGCCGCGCGCCCGCTACGACCCCTACCGGGTGATCGACGACTATGCGGCCGCGGTCGCCCACCTGATGACCCGACCGGACGTCGACCCCGAGCGGGTCGGCATCGTCGGGGTGTGCATGGGTGGCGGCTACGCGGTCTCCCTCGGCGCCCGGGACAAGCGGCTCAAGGCCGTGGTCAGCATCGCCGGTGGCTACGACATCGGCGGCACCTTCCAGCAGGGCTTCGGCATCGACGGGTTCGCCGGCTACCTGAAGCTGATCAACGAGGTGGTGCAGACCCAGTACGCCACCGGCGAGATCGCCTACGTCCCGACCATCGCCAAGGGCCTGACCGAGGACGTGCCGATCGCGGCGATGCCGAACGAGGAGGCGTACGGCTACTACGACCGGACCAGCAGGACGGAGGCGCCGAACTGGCCGCGGGAGCTGACCGCGGACTCGCTGCCGACCTACTTCGGCTACAACGCGGTGGCCGCCGCACCGCTGGTGGCGCCAACCCCGCTGCTGGTCGTCCACGGCACGGTCGACGACGCCCTGCTGCCTGAGTACGCCCAAGCCGTGTTCGACGCGGCGCAGGGCGAGAAGGACCTGGTCTGGATCGAGGCCTCCAACCACATCGAGCTCTACGACCAGGACCCCTACGTGAGCGAGGCGGCCGCGCACGCCATCGGGTGGCTGGACCGGCACCTCGGGGCGGCCGGATGAGCGACGAGCTGGCGGTCCAGCGCGCCGTCTCCGATCTCGGTCTCCAGGTCGATGCCCGCGACTGGGACGGGCTGCTGGCGCTGTTCGCCGACGAGGTCGCCGTCGACTACACCTCGCTCAACGGGGGCGACCCGGCGACCATGGCCCCGGCCGAGCTGGTCGGCGGGTGGCGGCAGCTGCTCGAGCCGCTGGACGCCACCCCCCACCTGATCGCCAACCTGTCGGCCCGGATCGACGGGGAGCAGGCGAGCTGCGCGGCCAACGTCACGGCGACGCACGTCCGGGCCAACGCGTCCGGCGGCCCGCACTGGACGGTCGGCGGGCGCTACGACGTCGGTCTGGTGCTCACGCCCGACGGCTGGCGGATCGACGCGCTGACCCTGACCGTGCGGTGGGCCAGCGGCAACCAGTCGATCATGGGCTGACCGGCGCGGCACAGTACCCCGGGCGCCCGGACCGACCCCTCGCCGACGCGCTCAGCTGCCGGGGAGCAGCTCCAGGCGGTCCTCGGTACGCGCCTCGACCGCCGCCCGCGTGGCGACGAAGGGCCAGGTCTCGTTCCGCGCCCACAGCTCGGTCTGGTCGGCGTAGTTGCGGTGGTAGGCGTGCCCGGAGACCCCGGACTGGTTGACCCAGCGGGACTGGTCCAGAGCCCCGAGGTCGACGACCATCCGCATGGTCGGGCCGCTGGTCACCGTGAAGCCCTCGGTCGCGTCGTAGGCCATCGCGTTCACCACCGCCGGACCGCCGCCCACCGCGTACGGCCCGCGGTTGAACAGGGCCTCGACCGGCCCGATCCCGCTCTGACCGAGCGTCTGGTTCTCCAGGGTCGCGGTGTGCAGCCGGCCCCAGGCCCAGTCGTCGACGTCCCGCGCCATCAGTGAGGTGATCTCGCGGCGGGCGTCGGTCATGGCCAGCCGCAGGATGTCGTCGCGGGTCTCGGTCACCCCGGGCGTGGTCACGTCGTCCCACCAGAGGTTGCGGGGCTGGTCGAACATCCCGGACAGCACCGCGTTCCACCGGTCCCCGCCCACCGGCCAGAGCTCCTCCGGGAGCTCGTCGCGGAAGGTCCGCTTGAGGATGTCGTGCATCACCACGTTGAAGTACGCCGCGGCGCCCGACTCCGGCGCGGCCGAGTAGTCCCAGCCGACCAGGGTGCGCTGGCCCTCGGCCACCCAGCCGTCGTCGACGCGGATCTTCAGCAGGATGGGCACGAGCTCCTCGGCGATCCGGATGGTGTCGTCGTAGAGCAGCTGCTCGGCCTGGTCCAGGGTCAGCGAGGAGGTCTGGCGCAACTGGTCGGCGATCTGCTGGCTCCGCCAGCCGTAGGAGTACCCGGAGCCGAGCGGGCGCGGGTACTGGCCGCCGATGACCGGCTGGTTGGCGGCGACGATCACCCCGCCCGGGGGGTTGAAGACCCACGGCAGCTCGGCGAAGGGGATCGTGCCGCGCCAGTCGTACGCCTTGTCCCAGCCCGGCGACGGCAGCCGTCCGTCGCTCCTGCCCCGACGCGGGATCGCTCCGGGCAGCTGGTAGCCGATGTTGCCCGAGACGTCGGCGTAGACCAGGTTCTGCGACGGTGCGCCCAGCAGCGCCGCGGCTTCGCGGAACTCGGTGAAGTTCTGGGCCCGGTCCAGACCGAGGATCGCGTCCATGGTCCGGTTCGGGGTGAGCGCGGTCCAGGCCAGGGCCACGGCGTACCCCCGCCCGGCGGGCGCCGGCTGCGTGGCGCCGACCCGCTGCAGCTGGGCGCTGACGTCGGACAGCAGCGGGCCGTGCCGGGACTGCCGGATGGTGATGGTCCGCGGCTCGTCCTCGCCGGCCACCCGGATCTGCTCGGTCACGGTCTCGAGCGGCACCAGCTCGTCGCCGACCCGGACCTGGTTGCCCTCGACCTCCTCGAGGTAGAGATCCTGCACGTCCATGTAGCTGGTGGTCAGGCCCCACGCGACGCTGGCGTTGTGGCCGATGACGACGCCGGGCAGCGAGGCCAGGCTGAAGCCCGACACCTCGTACGGGCAGGCGGGGGCCACCGTGCGGCAGTGCAGACCGACCTGGGCGAACAGCGACGGGATCTGGATCGCCAGGTGCGGGTCGTTGGACAGCAGCGGCTTCCCGCTCGCGGTGCGGGAGCCGGACAGCACCCAGGAGTTGGACCCGGTCTCCCCCTCCAGCCGGCTCGGCCCGAGCACGGGGTCGAGGGTGGCGGTCATCCGGCCGACCGCGCCCAGCGCCGCCCGGGCCGCGGGATCGTCCAGGGCTCCGGGGTCCGGGAGCGGTCGGTTCGAGCGCCGGCGCGACGTCGGGTCGAACCGTCGGTCGACCACGGTGCCCCGACCGACGATCGGGTCGTACCCCTCCAGCGGGTAGTCCGGGTAGAGGTTCGCGGCCCGGCCGGCCCCGAACTGCGCCGTGACCAGGGCTCGCTCGGCTTCCTGGTCGAGGTTGGAGGCGAGGTCCCAGGCCATCACCTTGAGCCAGGACACCGAGTCGGCCGCCGTCCACGGCTCCGGGGTGTAGTCCAGCCCCTGCAGCCCGAGCAGCCGGTACTCCAGCGACAGGTCCGCCGCGGCGCGGTCGCCCAGGTAGGTGTTGACCCCGGCCGCGTACGCATCGAGGGCCCGGCGGGTCGACGGCGCGAGCAGGGCGAGCTCCTGCTCGGCCACCCGCCGCCAGCCGAGGGTCCGGACGTACGCGTCGGTCTGCACCTGGGACTCGCCGTAGAGCTCCGAGAGCCGGCCCGCCGCGAGGTGCCGGCGGAAGTCCATCTCGTAGAACCGGTCCTGGGCGTGCACGAAGCCCTGGGCCCAGAACAGGTCCTCCGCCGTGTCGGCGTAGATCTGGGGCACCCCGTACGCGTCCCGCAGCACCTCGACCGGTGCGGTGAGGCCGGGGGCGGTGACCCGGCCGGAGAAGGCGGGGAAGGGGCTGCGCACCGCGCCGACGCCGACCGTGGTCAGGGCGGCGGTGGCCAGCACGACGACCA
Organism: uncultured Propionibacteriaceae bacterium; assembly: GCA_964247485.1. Lineage (GTDB taxonomy): Bacteria > Actinomycetota > Actinomycetes > Propionibacteriales > Propionibacteriaceae > Microlunatus. The sequence continues at coordinate 6,462 of CAXTVE010000062.1, read as the reverse complement.
CCACGCCGAAGACGAGCCAACGGGGGATGCGACGCACCGTCACACCTTATGAGTTCTCGGCCAGCAGGCGGCGGAGCGTGGTGCGACCCAGCCGGTGCATGGCCGGGTTGGTCTCGGCGTAGTACCAGACCAGGCCCATCGCCTGCTCGAACGCCCAGGCACGGCCGCGCGCCCACTCGAGGTCGTCGCTGCCGAGGGCGTCGCGCAGCACCTGGCGCGGGCCCGCCTCGAGCAGGTGCCAGGCGGCGACCAGGTCCAGCGCCGGGGCGGCCGGGCCGAGGCCGCCGACGTCGATGACCCCGGTCAGCCGGCCGGCGTCGACCAGCACGTTGCCGGGGGTGAGGTCGCCGTGGGTCATCACGTCCGGATTCGTTCGGGGCAGGTCACGCAGGTCGGCCCAGACCCGGCGCAGACGGGGGACGTCGAGCATTCCCTCGCTGCGGCTGAAGCACTTCTGCACCCAGGCGTCATGGCGGCGGAGGTCGCCGCCACGGCCCGCGCGGTCGAACCGGCGGCCCCGGGTGTCGATGGACCGGACGCCGGCGATGAAGGCGGCCAGATCGGCCGCGAAGGCCCGTGAGTCGCCGGGGTCGTCGTCGAAGGCGGACGTACCGGGCACCCACGTCTGTACCGACCAGGGCAGCGGATAGCCCGAGCCGGGCTTGCCGATCGCGACCGGTTCCGGGGTGCGAAAGGGCGTCCGCCCGGAGAGCTCGCGCGCCGCGTCGGCCTCCTCGGTCAGCCACCGGCGCGCCTCGGCGACCTCGAGGGGCTGCAGGGGGAAGCGGGCGGACAGCCGCTCGCCGACCCGGAACAGCGCGTTCACCGTGCCGGTCGAGCTGCGAAGGGCCTCGATCGGCAGCGCGGCCCACTCGGGGAACTGCTCGGCGACCAGGCGGCGGACCGTTGCCAGGGGGATCTCCAGCTGGTCGGGGTGCATCGCCACCCGCCCAGCATCGCCCCGGGGTCGCCACGCAGCCCAACCCCCCTCGGACCGCTGCGGCGCACCAGCAGCACACCAGCAGCGTGCGGGCGCGCGCCTGTTAGCAGTCGTTATGCTGGAGTGCCAGCCAACCCCGCCGCGAGAGAGCCCGGATGCCGACCTACCAGTACCGATGCACGTCCTGCGGCCACGATCTAGAGGTCGTGCAGAAGTTCACCGATGCCTCGCTGACCGAGTGCCCGAACTGCGCCGGGCCGCTGCGCAAGGTGTTCAACGCGGTCGGTGTGGTCTTCAAGGGGTCGGGCTTCTACCGCACCGACAGCCGCGCCGGCGGCGAGAACGGCTCGGGCGGCAGCAAGGACAGCGGCGCCGACTCCGGCAAGGACAAGGACGCGAGCAAGGGCGCAGGCGAGGGCCAGGGCGACGGCAAGAAGGACGGCGGCACCAAGGAGGCGGCGCCGGCCAAGGAGTCCAAGCCGGCCAAGGAGCCGGTGGCCAGCGGGACGTCGTCCACAGGCGGCGCGACCAAGAAGTAGCCCTGTGGACAGCGCGGTCGGCGGTGCCCGGCCTCCTTAACCTCCGGGCATGCCGACCAAGCACCGCCGCCCCCGCCGCCCCTGGCTGAGCTTCCGGCGGGCCGTGTCCTGGCACCGGCGCAAGCTGGCCGTGCTGGCCGTGCTCGCCGCCGTGCTGACCGGGCTCGCCGCCGCCGCGCCGGAGGGACCGCCCACCGTGACGGTTGTGCGGACGGCGGAGGCCCTGGCCGGCGGGATCCGGCTGACCGAGGGTGACCTCGAGGTCGCCGAGGTGGTCGCAGCCGACGTTCCGGACGGGGTGGTTGCCGACCCGAGCGAGCTGGTCGGGCGGACCTTGGCCGCGCCGGTCCCCCGCGGCCAGGTGCTCACCGCCCTGGCGGTCGTGTCGGCCCGGGCCTCGCCCGGCCGGGTGCTGGCCCCGTTGCGTCTCTCCGACCCGGACGCCGTGGCCCTGCTGCGGGCCGGGGACGTGGTGGACGTGCTCGCCGCCGACAGCCAGGCGGAGCAGGCCTTCGTGGCCGGCCGCGCCGTGCGGGTGGTGACGGTGCCGCGCCCTCTCGACCCGGATTCCGGGCCCGACCCGGCGGGTGCTCTGGTCCTGGTCGACGTCGACGCGGAGACGGCTCGGGTGCTCGCCCGGGCGGCCGTATCGGCCACGCTGAGTGTCATCTGGAGGTCGTCGTGACTGCTAGCGTTCGCGGCCATGAGAGGCTTTCGTGACTTCGTGCTCCGGGGCAACCTGATCGAGCTGGCCGTGGCGTTCATCATGGGCGTCGCCTTCGCATCCGTGGTCGAGGCGTTCACCAAGATCCTGCTCGACGTGCTCGGGCTGGTGGTCCGGGTCGAGGGCCTGAGCAGCATCACGGTGGTGGGGGTCAACGTGGGCGGCTTCCTCACCGCGTTGATCACCTTCGTCTTCACCGCTCTCGTGCTCTACTTCGCGGTGGTCGTGCCCTACAACCGGCTCAGCGAGATCCGCAAGCAGGACGAGCCCGGCAAGGCCGCCTCCACCGACGACCTGCTGGCCGAGATCCGCGACCTGCTCCGGGACCGGAACACCCGGATCTGAGTGGGTGGGTGGAGGCTCTCAGTGGTGCGGCGGCCGGTCGGCGATGAGCCGGTTCTCCTCCGCGGTGAGCGGCCGGTCGGTCGTGACCGCGGGTGAGCCGGGGTCGGTCAGACCCAGGGCCTGCCGGAGGTCATCCAGCACCGCCCAGAACTGGGCGGCGCCGATGCCCTCCATCAGCTCGGCGGGCACCAGGTAGTCGGTGACCTCCACCGACCAGCTCCGTTCGGTTCCGCCCGGGCCGCCCAGCCGCTCGAGCTCCGTGGCCAGCCGCGCCACGTCCGGCTGGCGTTGGCGGCCGAGCTCCGCCACGCGCTGACCTGTCACCGCGTAGGCCAGGGCCTGATGCCAGGCCGGCTCCAAGCTCTCCTCAGGCACGGCACATCCTCACACGAGCCGACTCCGGACCTGCAGCTCACGTCCTCGGCACCCGGAGAACCCGGCCGGATGATCCGCCCCCGGCAGCCGCAGGGCCCGGAAATAGATCACCATGGTTGACCGTTCAACCGAGCATGACCGACATCGCCATCCCGAGCACTGACCTCGCCGAGTTCGAGCCCGAGCTCGCCGGCGACCTGCTCATCGACGCCGCGACCCAGGACCTGCTGTTCCGCGAGGCCCGCACGCCGCAGCACTTCACCGACGCGCCGGTGAGCGACGCCACCCTGCGGGCGGTCTACGACCTGGTCAAGTGGGGCCCGACCAGCCGCAACGGGCAGCCGCTCCGGCTGGTCCTGGTCCGCAGCGCCGGGGCGCCGGCGCGCCTGCGGCCCCCTCTCCCCGGGCGCCACCACGTGAAGGTCGAGTCCGCCCCGCTCACGGTGCTGCTCGCCGTGGAGTCCGACCATGCCGACGCGGCGGCCGGCGGCTGGCTGCAGGCCGGCTACTTCCTGGTCGGGGTGCGGGCCGCCGGGCTGGCCGCCCTCCCGATGGGCGGCTTCGACGCCGCCGGGGTGGATCGCGAGTTCTTCCCGGACGGCAGCCACCACACCCTGCTGGTGATGAACCTGGGCTACGCGACCGAGGAGGCCTACCGCCCGCGGCAGCCCCGGATGGACTACGACGAGGTCGTCAGCACCGTCTGAGCCGGCACGGACCGCGGTTCACCCGCATCCTCCAGGCTCGCCTCGTCGACCACGGTGACGCCGGCCCCGAAGGTCCAGTCCCCCGCCACGGCGAGGCGCGTCGCCTGCCGGAGCGACGGGGCACCATCGGCGAAGCGCTGCTCGAAGCCGGAGATCGTCTTGTAGAAGCGGGCGTCTAGATCGACCAGCGGTACGGCCCCATCCTGCTCGAGCCGCCCGTCGTCACCCACCGCGTACACGTCGGAGCGCAGCAGCAGCAGGTCGTTGGTCGTCTTGACCGGCAGGAACCGCTCCCGCTCCACCCCGATGGCCGTTGCCCCGGCGAACACCTCGACCGCTGCGCCCATCGCGCTCTCGATCTGGACCACCTCCGGCGAGGACGGGTCCGCCGGGTCCACCGTCTTCACGTTCCTGATCATCGGCAGCCCCAGCACCGCGTCGCGCTCAGCCAGCGTCCGGGCCAGCGCCGCCAGGTCGAACCAGAGGTTGTTGGTGTGGAAGTAGGGGTGCCGGTGCTCGTCGGTGAAGAAGTCCATCTCCGCCTTGGCGGTCTGCGCCGTGTCCCGCAGGATCAGCCGGCCGTCGGCCTTGCGGACCGCCAGGTGACCGCCCTTGCGGTCCGCGGGCGTACGGCGGCACACCTCGGCCGCGTACGGGGCACCACTGGCGGCGAACCAGCCGGCGATGGTGGCGTCCGGCGCGGCGCCCAGGTTGTCGGAGTTCGACACCGAGGCGTAGCGGTAGCCGAGCGCGATCAGCCGGTCGGGCACGCCGGAGGAACTGAGCGCGGGGTAGAGGTCGCCGTGCCCCGGCGGACACCACTCCAGGGTCGGGTCGGCCGGCCACTCCACCGGCGTCAGGTCGTCCGCCCGCAGCTTGGGCTCCTGGCTCTGCATGAAGTCGAGCTCGAGCCCGTCCACGGCCAGGTCGTCGTAACCGGACAGAGCCGCCAGGGTGTCGTCGCGGGTGCGGAAACTGTTCATGAACAGCAGCGGCAACCGGACCCCGTAGGCGGTGCGCGCCGCCCGGACCTGGGCCACGATCAGGTCCAGGAACGTGCGCCCGTCGCGGACGGGCAGCAGCGACTTGGCCTGCTCCATCCCCATCGACGTGCCCAGGCCGCCGTTCAGCTTGATCATCACCGTCGCGCCGAGCGCCCCGCGGGCCTCCTCGTCGGAGACCGTGACGTCGCGGAGCAGGTCCGGGTCGGTCAACGGCTCGATGCTGTCCTCGGCGATGAAACCGGTCACCCCGCGCTCGAGCTGACGGTAGTAGGCGCTGAACACGTCGATCGCGGGCTGCGCGATGTCGGCGGCGGCCATCTTCTCCTGGGCGGCCCGCAGGCCTTCGTCGCTCACGGGCAGAGATCCTAGGGCGCTACTTCTTCTTCGGCGGCGGTGGCACCAGGGTGGCGAGCAGGGCCTTGGTGGCCTCGGTGATGGCGGCCTGGGCCACGACGCGGTCCCCCGACCCCGGGTTGTCGCCGGGCTGCTCGCCGTAGTCGCCGAACCAGCTGTGCGCCGCCCCGGGCACCTCGAGATAGCTGGTGCCCGCCGGCAGGTCGGCCTTGGACTGCTCGATGCGGGCCAGCGGGATCAGGCCGTCCTCACTGCCGTAGATCGACGCGACCTTGAGGTCGGTGCGGGTGAGGCGGGCGGACGGGTAGGACCCGAACAGCACGAGTCCGTCGACCTCGGGGTTGGCGTCCGCCGTCAGAGCCGCCGTCGTGCCGCCCAGCGAGTGGCCGGCCAGCGCCCAGTAGCGGATCTCGCCGTGCAGGTTCAGCACCGACTCCGGATGGCCCGGGTCGAGGATCGAGAAGCCCATGGGCGGCTTCACCACGGCCACGAAATAGCCGGCCTCCACCAGCGGACGTAACAGGTGTGCGTACGCCCGGGGGTCCACCCGTGCGCCGGGCACGAAGACCAGCCCGGTCGTCGGCACGATGGCGTTGCCCGTGGCGTCCTCCCGGACCGGGTACATCTCGTACCACGTGATCCGGTCGTCGACCCGCACCCTGTCGTCGCTCACCAGCGCCGCCAGGGCTACCGGGGCCGCAGCCAGGGGTCGGGCGTAGGCGACGGCGCCGACCAGCAGGACGGCCAGGGCCAGCGCCGGCACGGCCAGGATGATGCGGTTCCGGGCCCGCCGGCGCATCTGGGTCGGAGTCCGCCGGCGCGGGAGGCCGGTGTCGATCTCGCGGTCCAGCCGTCCACCCATGATCAGCGATCCGCCGGCCCAGAGCACGGCCACCACGCCCACCGCAGCGCAGACGATGGCCGCCAGCAGCAGGGCGGGATGTCCGCTGACGAGCACGGACCCGCGGGTCCAGCCGAGCCACACCGGCACCGCGATCAGGAGAGCCCCGAGCAGCAGCCAGATGACCGAGAGCACGATCCGGCTGCGGGCTCCGGGCTGCAGCATGCGGCGCAGTTTAGCGGGGGAGCTCCTGCAGCGGCGCCGTCCGCTCGCCGCCGGCGTCCCCGGTGTTGAGCGTGCCCTGCGGCTCCATCAGAACGATGGAGGTCTCGACCTCGGCCCGCGGGCAGTGCTCGACACCGCGTGGTACGACGTAGGTGTCGCCCGGCCCGAGCGAGACGTCGCCGTCCCGCAGCTGGATCACCAGCTCACCGGCCACGACGAGGAAGAGCTCGTCGGTGTCCGGGTGGGTGTGCCAGACGAACTCGCCCTGCACCTTGGCAACCTTGACGTCGTAGTCATTGACGCTGGTCAACCGGTGCGGTCGCCAGTGGCCGGTGACGGCCGCCAGGGCCTTGTCGAGGTTGCGTACGCCGTCGCCGCTCATGCCCGCAACCGTAGTCCCGCCCGACC
>CAXTVE010000061.1:1055-12084 GCA_964247485.1 uncultured Propionibacteriaceae bacterium | reverse complement strand
GCAGCAGGTAGAGGCCACCGTCCGGGCCCCGCCCCGACCCCGGGTTGAGCACCCCTTCGGCCTCCCGCGGGTCGTTCGGGTCCGGGGTCATCAGCACCCCCGCCCGGACCAGCGCGTACGGGAAGCCGGTCATCCCTTGACCCCCGAGTCCAGGTCACTGCCCACGAAGTACCGCTGGAACACGATGAACAGGATCACCACCGGCGCGGCCAGCACGCCCGCGCCGGCCAGCAGGGCGCCGAAGGGGTTCGCCGCGCTGTTTGAAACCGTGCTGATGTAGTTGGCCAGCGACACCGCCAGCGGCTGCATGTCGGCCCGCTTGGTGATCAGGAACGGCCAGAGGAACTCGTTCCAAGGGCCGATGAAGGTCAGCAGGACGACGGTCACCAGGGCTGGGCGGATCAGGGGCAGCGCGACCCGGGTGAGCACCTGGACCTCGCTGGCCCCGTCGATGCGGGCCGCCTCGAAGATGCTCTGCGGCAGCTGCAGGAAGTACTGCCGGAAGATGATCACCGCGGTGGAGTTGATGGCGAACGGCAGGATCATGCCGAGGTAGCTGTCGGCCAGCCCGTAGTCCCGGGCGATCAGCACGTAGAGCGGGATGATCAGCAGCTGGAACGGGACCACCTGGACCAGCAGCGCCAGCGCGAACGTGGCCCCCCGGCCGCGCCAGTGCAGCACGGAGAGCGCGTAGCCCGCGAGGGCGCCGAAGATGACCGTCCCGACGATCACCCCGGCGGCGAAGATGCCCGAGTTGACCACGCCCTGGAGCAGGCTGATCCGGGAGTCGATGGCCAGGTAGTTAGCCCCGCTGAGGTTGCCCGGCTGCGGGAAGGCTCCGGCCAGGCTCTGGTCGGGCTCACGCTGCAGCGAGCCGATGACCATGTAGTAGAAGGGGAACAGGAAGGCGAGCGCGCCGAGCCCGAGCACGATCGCCCGGAGTACGACCGGAAGCCTCGCCATCAGTCCCGCCCGCCCGCGAACCGGTTCTGCAGGAACGCGATGACCAGCGTGCCGATGACCAGCAGCACGCCGATCGCCGAGGCGTACCCGGGTTCGCCCTGCTGGATCCCCTCCTGGTACATGATCAGGACCGGTGACGCCGAGGCGCCGTTCGGACCCCCGCCCCCGGTGAGCAGGTAGGGCTCGGTGAACAGGTTGGCCCCGGTGACCGTGGCCAGCAGCAGCACGAGCAGCGTGGCCGGCCGGACCCCGGGGACCGTCACGTTCCAGAAGCTCTGCCACCGCGAGGCCCCGTCGGTGGCGGCGGCCTCGTACAGCTCCTGGCCCACGTTCTGCAGGGCGGCCAGGTACAGCAGGATGTAGAAGCCGAGCTGCTTCCAGGTGACGAAGAACGCGATCGTGGGCATCGCCCAGCGCTCGTTGACCAGCCAGGCCGGTTCCGGGGCCAACGGCCCGAGCAGCTGGTCGACCAGTCCCCCGCCGCGGAACAGGAACAGCCAGACGCCGACCACGGCCACACTGGCGGTCAGGTAGGGCAGGTAGAACGAGACCCGAAGAAACGTCCGGGCCCGCACCACCCGGTTGAGCAGACTCGCCAGCACCAGCGACAGCACGACGGTGAGCGGCACGTTGATGGCCAGGAAGATGCCGACGTTGACGAAGGACCGGCGAACGGCCGGGTCGGTCAGGGCACTGACGTAGTTCTCCATTCCCACGAACGGCCGCTCCACCTGGACGCCGGGAGCGGTGAAGAAGTAGTCGTGCACCGACATGTACACCGCGAAACCCAGCGGGTACGCGAAGACCACGGCGATGAAGATCAGATACGGGGCGCTGAACAGCCAGCCCAGCGGGTTGCTGCGCCCGGTCCGACCACGCCGCCGCAGCCCCGGCGCAGAGGCCAGGATCGCGGTCGGCGCGGTCGGCGAGACCAGGGTCGACATCGCTGCGGCTACTCGCCGGCCAGGGTGGAGACCTTGTCGGCCGCCTCGTTCAGCGCGGTCGGCACATCGCCCTCGCCGGAGATGACGGACCGGGTGTACGCGTCCCGCAGGGTCTGCAGCATCTCGACCGTGCGGACGCCGGCCGGCACCTCGACGGTGCGGGCCGCCTGGCTACCGAACTGCTCGTACGTCGGGTTCTTGGTGAAGTAGTCCGCGTACGTCGTCTGCAGGTCCTTGCGCAACGGCATCTGACCGGTCTTGGTCAGCAGGGCCTCGTCCTGCTCCGGGCTGGTGGCGAACTTCAGCACGTCCCAGGCGGTGCCGCGGTTCTCACAGGCGCTGAACAGGCCGATGTTCTTGGCGTCACTGAAGGTGTAGACTTGGTCGGCCGGCTTGCCGGTGGACGTCGGGACCGGGACCGAACCCCAGTTGACCTTGCCCTTGTAGACCGCGATGGCCCACGGCCCGACGATGGCCATGGCCGAGGTCTTGGAGGCGAACGGGTCGCCCGACAGCTGCTCCTTGCCGGCCAGCCCGGCGGTGTAGAGCGACTTCCAGAACTCGGCGACCGCGACCCCGCTCGGATCGTTGAACGTCGCCTTGCCGTCGGTGACGATGCCCTTGCCGCCGGTCTCGGCGGCGTACATCGGCATGAAGTCGAACTGGGTCTGGAAGAACTCACTGGTCGGCGCCGGGTAGATGGCGAACTTGGCGGCGCCGGAGTCCTTGATCTGCCGGGCGGCGGCGAGGAAGTCGGCGTGGGTGGCGAGCTTGGGGTTCTCCGGGTCCAGGCCAGCCTTCTTGAACAGGTCCTTGTTGTAGAAGATCATCACCGGGTTGGACTTCCAGGGCAGCTGGTAGTACCCGCCGTCCTTCGAGGCGTACTGCTGGGCGACGTCGCCGCTGCGCCCCTCGACGTAGGCCTTGCCGTCGGGGAAGGTGGCCAGGTCGATCAGCCCGCCCTGCCGCTGGAACTGACCGACGGCCGCCGGAGCGGTGTTGAGGACCAGGCACGGCGCGGTCCCGGCGGTGACCGCCGCTCCGATCACCTCCTCGCTGCTCTTGCCAGCCGGGATCTCCTGGCCCTCGACCTGCTCGTCGGGGTGGGCGGAGTTCCAGGCCTGCACCATCGCCTTGCCCCAGGCGACCTCGGCCTCGTTGTTGGAGTACCAGATCGTGATCGGCCCCCGCTTCTGCGCGGCCTCGTCGCTGCTGCCGCCGCTGCCCCCGTCGCCTCCGTTGCCGCCGCAGGCGGCCAGCGAGAGGCTGAGGGCGGCGGTGGCCGCCAGGATCGTGACGATGCGTCGGGACATAGGGGCTCCTAGGACTGCTGGGATGGGGTGAGCGGGACGGGGGGCGGGGCGGTGGAGTCAGCGAGGACGAGTCGGGCCGGTGGGAGCTCGACGTCGTCGGCGTGGCCGTCGGCGACCAGGCGCAGCAGGGTGGTCGCGGCGGCGGCGCCCCACTGCTCGGGGTCGGACTCGACGGTGGTCAGGGCGGGATGCACGTTGCGCGCCAGCTCGGTCCCGTCGAAGCCGATGACCGACACCTCACCCGGCACGTCGATCTGCCGCGACTGCAGCACGCTCAGTCCGGCGATGGCCATCGGGTCGTTGGCGTAGACGATCGCCGTGGGCCGGACCGGACGGGCGAGCAGGGCCCGGGTGGCCGCAGCCCCGCCCCGCATCGAGAAGTCGGTCTCCACCACCAGAGACGGGTCGAGCCGGGCCGTCGTCATCGCCGCGGTGAAGGCGTCCTGGCGCCGACGGGCGTGCAGCAGCCGGCCGTCGCCGGCCACGTGGGCGATCCGCTGGTGGCCGAGGTCGACGAGGTGCCGGACCGCGGCGGCGATGCCCGCGGTGTCGTCCAGGTTGACCGCGGGCAGGGTCACGGGCTCGTCGAGGTGGCCGACCAGGACGGCGGGCAGCCCGAGCCGGTCGAGCAGGGCCAACCGGGCGTCGCCGTGGCGGAGGTCGGTCAGGAACACTCCGTCGACCCGCCGCTCGGCCAGGAAGGTGCCGTAGGTGCGTTCCTCGGTCTCCGCGTCGGGCACCACGCTGAGGACCAGCACCCGACCCTCGGCCGCGAGCACCGACTCCACCCCGGCCATGAAGGCGGGGTAGAACGGGTCGGCCGCGACGATGTGCGGCTCCCGCCGGAGCACCAGCCCCAGGGCGTACGTCGTGCGGGTCGAGAGGGAGCGCGCCTTGACGTTGGGGCGCCAGCCGAGCTCGTCGGCGGCCTGCAGGATGCGCAGGCGGGTGGCCGGCGCGACACCGGGGCGGCCGTTCATCACGAAGGAGACCAGGCCCTTGGACACGTTCGCGCGCCGGGCGACGTCGTTGATGGTGGGCGTGTCCCGGCGGGCTGTTCCGCCGGTGTCGTCGCGCACCACGCAGCCCCGACCTCCGTTGGTCTCCGGCCGAGCGGCAGTGCTAAACCGGTTTATCCGCACGCTACACCGGTTTAGAAGGCCGGTCAACGCCGACCGCCCGGCCGTCAGCCGGAGGTGGCCGAGCCGGTCAGACCATCATCTGCCGGGTGGTCGGCGCGATGGGGCGGGGCAGCTTCGTGGAACCGGAGAGGTACTGGTCCACCCCGGCGGCGCAGGCGCGGCCCTCCGCGATCGCCCAGACGATCAGTGACTGCCCGCGCCCGGCGTCACCGCAGGCGTAGACGCCCTCGACGTCGGTCGCGTAGTCGGAGTCCCGGGCCACGTTGCCGCGCTGGTCCAACGTCACCCCGAGCTGTGCGACGACGCTGTCCGTCTCGGGTCCGGTGAAGCCCATCGCCAGCAGCACCAGATCAGCCGGGAGCTCCCGCTCGGTGCCCTCGACGGGCACCAGCTTCCCGGCGTCGAACGTGACCTCGGCCACGACCAGCGACCGCACGTGACCCGTGTCGTCGCCGCGGAACTCACGTGTCGACACCGAGTAGACCCGCTCCCCCGCCTCCTCGTGCGCCGAGGACACCCGGTAGATCATCGGATAGGTCGGCCACGGCTGGTTCCCCGGCCGCTCGTCCGGGGGCGTCGGCATGATCTCCAGCTGCGCGACGGACTCCGCACCCTGCCGGATCACCGTGCCGAGGCAGTCGGCCCCGGTGTCGCCGCCGCCGATGATCACCACGTTGAGGCCGGTGGCCGTGACCTGGTCGGCCGGCGCCGCCCCGAGGGCCGCCCGGTTGGCCTGGGGCAGGAAATCCATCGCCTGGTAGATGCCGGCGAGCTCGCGACCCGGCACCGGCAGGTCCCGGCCGATCGTCGAACCGGTGGCCAGCACCACCGCGTCGTAGCGCTCCCGCAGCTCGTCGGCCGTCAGGTCCACCCCGACCTCCACGCCGCAGCGGAAGTTGGTGCCCTCGTCCTTCATCTGCCGGATCCGGCGGTCGAGCACCTCCTTCTCCATCTTGAACTCGGGGATGCCGTAGCGCAGCAGTCCGCCCGGCTGGTCGGCCCGCTCGAACACCGCGACCGTGTGGCCCGCGCGGGTCAGCTGCTGGGCGGCGGCCAGACCGGCCGGGCCGGACCCCACCACGGCGACCGTCTTGCCGGTGTGCCACTCGGGCGGCTGCGGCACCACCCGTCGCTCGTCCCAGGCCTTGTCGATGATCGCGACCTCGACGTTCTTGATCGTCACCGGGTCGCGGTTGATGCCGACCACGCAGGCGGTCTCGCACGGTGCCGGGCACAGCCGCCCGGTGAACTCCGGGAAGTTGTTGGTGGCGTGCAGCCGCTCGAGCGCCTCGTCCCAGTCGTCGCGCCAGACCAGGTCGTTCCAGTCCGGGATCAGGTTGCCCAGCGGGCAGCCGACGTGGCAGAACGGGATGCCGCAGTCCATGCAGCGTCCGGCCTGCTCGGAGATGATCGGCAGCAGGGCCCGCCCCGGCGTACCGGGGTAGACCTCCTTCCAGTCCTGGATCCGCTCCTGGACCGGCCGTCGCTCCGCGAGCCGGCGGGGGGTGGTCATGAAGCCTTTGGGATCAGCCATCTCAGCCCCTCGCCGCTTCCATCATCTTGGTGGTGAGCGCGTCCTCGTCCAGACCCTCGGACTCAGCCTGCTCGCGCGCGGCGAGCACCCGCGCGTACTCCCGCGGCACGACACGGGTGAACCGCCGGCCGGCGGCAGCCCAGTCAGCCAGCAGCGCCTCGGCCACGGTCGACCCCGTCTCCTCGCCGTGCCGCTGCACGATCCCGCGCAGGAACTCCAGGTCGGCCTCCGACGGCTCCAGCGCGTCGACCAGCTCCGTGTTGAGCCGGTCGGGGTCGAGGTCGAGGAAGTAGCCGATGCCACCGGACATGCCGGCAGCCACGTTGCGGCCGGTGCGGCCCAGCACCACCGCCACCCCGCCGGTCATGTACTCGCAGCCGTGGTCACCGAGCCCCTCGACCACCGCGGTGGCCCCGGAGTTGCGGACACAGAACCGCTCCCCCACCTGACCGCGGATGAACAGCTCGCCCGATGTCGCCCCGTAGCCGATCACGTTGCCCGCGATGATGTTGTCCTCGGCCACAAAACCGGCACCGCGTACGGGCCGCACGACCAGCCGGCCGCCGGACAGGCCCTTGCCGAGGTAGTCGTTGCTGTCGCCCTCCAGCCGCAGGGTGATCCCCGCGGGCAGGAACGCGCCGAAGCTCTGACCGGCGGAGCCTTCGAACGTCAGGTCGATGGTGCCGTCCGGCAGCCCCTCGCCGCGAGTGGCCTTCGTGACCTCGTGACCGAGGATGGTGCCCACCGTCCGGTTCACGTTGCGGATCTTGAGCGAGGCCCGCACCGCCTCCCCGGACTCCAGGGCCGGCCGGCACATGTCGATCAGCATCTGGTCCAGGGCCATCTCCAGCGCGTGGTCCTGCCCGGTCACGTTGTGCCGCGGTGCGTCCTCGGGCAGCTCGGGCAGGTGCAGGATGGGCCGCAGGTCCAACCCGTGGGCCTTCCAGTGCTGCTCGGCGGGCGTGGTGTCCAGGACCTCGACGTGCCCGACCGCCTCGGCCAGCGTGCGGAAGCCCAGCGCGGCGAGGTGCTCACGCACCTCCTCGGCGATGAACTCGAAGAAGTTGACCACGAACTCCGGCTTGCCGGAGAACTTCTGGCGAAGCTCCGCGTTCTGCGTGGCCACCCCCACCGGACAGGTGTCCAGGTGGCAGACCCGCATCATGATGCAGCCACTGACCACCAGCGGCGCGGTCGCGAAACCGAACTCCTCAGCCCCGAGCAGCGCGCCGATGACCACGTCCCGCCCGGTCTTCAGCTGGCCGTCGACCTGGACCACGATCCGGTCCCGCAGGCCGTTGATCAGCAGCGTCTGCTGCGTCTCGGCCAGCCCCAGCTCCCACGGCCCGCCGGCGTGCTTCAGCGAGGTCAGCGGTGCGGCCCCGGTGCCGCCGTCGTGGCCGGAGATCAGCACCACGTCCGCCTTGGCCTTCGACACCCCTGCCGCGACCGTGCCGACGCCGACCTCGGCCACCAGCTTGACGTGCACCCGCGCGGACGGGTTGGCGCACTTGAGGTCGTGGATCAGCTGCTTGAGGTCCTCGATGGAGTAGATGTCGTGGTGTGGCGGCGGCGAGATCAGCCCGACGCCCGGCGTCGAGTGCCGGGTCTTGGCCACCCACGGGTAGACCTTCTGCCCGGGCAGCTGGCCGCCCTCGCCGGGCTTCGCGCCCTGGGCCATCTTGATCTGCAGGTCCGAGGCGTTGGTGAGGTAGTCCGACGTCACCCCGAAGCGGCCCGAGGCCACCTGCTTGATCGCGCTGCGCCGCTCCGGGTCGTAGAGCCGATCGGTGTCCTCCCCGCCCTCGCCGGTGTTGGACTTGCCGCCGATCCGGTTCATGGCGATGGCCAGCGTCTGGTGCGCCTCGGCGCTGATCGAGCCGTAGGACATCGCCCCGGTGGAGAACCGGCGGACGATCTCGCTGACCGGCTCGACCTCCTCGATCGGCACCGGCTCGCGGTCGGAGGCGAACCGGAGCAGACCGCGCAGCGTCATCAGCCGCTCGGACTGCTCGTCGATGTGCGCGGTGTACTGCTTGAAGATGTCGTAGCGCCCGGTCCGGGTGGAGTGCTGCAGCCGGAAGACCGTCTCCGGGTCGAACAGGTGCGGCTCGCCCTCGCGGCGCCACTGGTACTCCCCGCCGACCGGCAGCAGCCGGTGGGCCAGCGGGATCCCGTCGGCCGGGTACGCGGTGAGGTGCCGCCGGTGCACCTCGGTGGCGATCTGGTCCAGGGTCACCCCGCCGAGCTTGCTGGTGGTGCCGGTGAAGTAGCGGTCGACCACCTCCCGGGACAGGCCGAGGGCCTCGAAGATCTGCGCACCGGTGTAGGAGGCGACGGTGGAGACGCCCATCTTGCTCATCACCTTGAGCACGCCCTTGCCGAGCGCCTTGACCACGTTGGCCACGGCGCGCTCCGGCTCGACGCTGGTGTAGACACCGTGCCGGGCCAGGTCCTCGACGCTCTCGATGGCCAGGTACGGGTTGACCGCGGCCGCGCCGTAGCCGATCAGCAGCGCGACGTGGTGCACCTCGCGGACGTCGCCGGCCTCGACCACCAGACCGACCTGGGTCCGCGTCTTCTCCCGGACCAGGTGGTGGTGCACCGCGGCGGTGAACAGCAGTGACGGGATCGGCGCGAGCTCGCCGTTGGAGTGCCGGTCGGACAGCAGGATGATCCGGGCGCCGTCGGCGATGGCGGCTGAGATCTCCGCGCACAGCTCGTCGAGCCTGGCGGTCAGCGCCGCCGCCCCACCGCTCACCTCGTACAGACCCCGGGCGACGTAGGTCGCGTAGCCGGCCAGGTCACCGGCCCGGTTGATCTTGACGATCTTGGCCAGCGCGTCGTTGTCCAGCACCGGGAACGGCAGCACCAACCGGCGACAGGACGCGGCACCCGGGTCGAGCAGGTTCTGCTCCGCGCCGATGGTGTTCCACAGCGAGGTGACGAGCTCTTCGCGGATCGCGTCCAGCGGCGGGTTGGTCACCTGGGCGAACAGCTGGGAGAAGTAGTCGAAGAGCAGCCGCGGCTTCTCGCTGAGCGCGGCGATCGGGGTGTCGGTGCCCATCGAGCCGATCGGCTCCGCTCCGCCGGAGGCCATCGGCGCGAGGATCAGCCGCAGCTCCTCGTCGGTGTAGCCGAACACCTGCTGCCGCCGGGTCACCGAGGCGTGGGTGTGCACCACGTGCTCGGGGTCGGGCAGGTCCGACAGCAGGATGCGGCCGGCCAGCAGCCACTCCCCGTAGGGAGCGGCGGCGGCCAGCGAGGCCTTGATCTCGTCATCGGAAATGATCCGGTGCTGGTTGAGGTCGGCCAGGAACATCCGGCCCGGCTGCAGCCGGCCCTTCTGCACGATCTTCTCGGCGGGGATGTCCAGCACGCCGGTCTCGCTGGCGAGCACGACCAACCCGTCGTCGGTCACCCAGAACCGGCCCGGGCGCAGCCCGTTGCGGTCCAGCACCGCACCGATCTGGGTGCCGTCGGTGAACACGACTCCCGCCGGACCGTCCCAGGGCTCCATCAGGCAGGAGTGGAAGCCGTAGAAGTCCTTCCGGGCGGGATCCATCGTCGGGTTGTTCTCCCAGGCCTCCGGGATCATCATCAGCATCGCGTGCGGCAGCGAGCGGCCGCCCAGGTGCAGCAGCTCGACCACCTCGTCGAAGGAGGCCGAGTCGGAGGCGTCCGGCGTGCAGATCGGGAACAGCCGCTCGAGGTCACCGGGGATCACGTAGGAGCGCAGCAGCGCCTCGCGGGCCCGCATCCAGTTGCGGTTGCCCTTGACGGTGTTGATCTCGCCGTTGTGGGCGATCATCCGGAACGGGTGGGCCAGCTCCCACGCCGGGAAGGTGTTGGTGGAGAAGCGGGAGTGCACGATCGCGAGCGCGCTGGCCATCCGCTCGTCGTTGAGCTCGGGATAGACCAGCTCGAGCTGCTCGGTCGTCAGCATCCCCTTGTAGACCAGCGTGCGGCAGGACAGCGACGCGAAGTAGACGCCCACCTCGTGCTGGACCCGGCGGCGCAGGCAGTAGGCCAGCCGGTCGAGCGCGATGCCCTGCAGCGGGGCGCCGGAGCCGGTCACGAACAGCTGCTCGAAGTGGGGCATGTTGGACCGGCTCAGCTCGCTGAGCGAGGACGCGTCGGCCCGCACCGTCCGCCAGCCCAGCACCGTCAGGTGCTCCTCGGCGGCGATCTGCTCGATGCTCGCCTTGGCCTTGGCCCGAAGCTCCGGCTCGGTGGGCAGGAACGCGTTGCCCACCGCGTACGCGCCCGCCCGCGGCAGCGCGAAGTCGACGTCGGCCCGCAGGAACGCGTCGGGCACCTGCAGCAGGATGCCCGCCCCGTCGCCGGTCAGCGGGTCGGCGCCGGTCGCGCCGCGGTGGTCGAGGTTCCGCAGGGCCACCAGGCCCTGGGCGATGATCGAGTGGCTCGGCTCGGCCGTCAGGGTGGCGACCATGGCGACCCCGCACGCATCGTGCTCGAACGCCGGGTCGTAGAGTCCCTCAGGGGTCATCGGTGTCTCCCCGCATCGTCATGAAGTGGGGACAGCGCTGGCCCGCGAAAGGCCAGGCTACTGCACCGATCCGGCGTCGTGACTGGCGATTTCGTCACGTCGGCGGTGGACTACCCCTGCTGCTGGGGCAGCGCCGGCACCGGTTCCTCGACCCGGTCGGGTCCCTCGACGACCTCCTCCCGCCCGGGCCGGCGCCGGACCAACCAGACGAACCACGCCAGGGCGGCCAGGAACAGGATCAGCGAGGTGTAGTTGTTGAGCCGGAAGCCGCCGATCTGGGTGACGGTATCGATCCGCAGCGCCTCGATCCAGAACCGGCCGGCGGTGTAGAGCAGCACGTACAGCGCGAACACCTTGCCGTGGCCGAGCCGGAACCGCCGGTCCAGGCGGACCAGCACGACCGCGGCGGCCAGGCACCAGAGCAGCTCGTAGAGGAACGTCGGGTGGAAGGTGTCGAACTCGGCGAACCCGGCGGGCCGGAACCGGGGGTCGATCTCCAGCCCCCAGGGCAGCGTGGTGGGCCGTCCGAACAGCTCTTGGTTGAACCAGTTCCCCAGCCGGCCGATCGCCTGGGCGACCAGCAGGGCCGGCGCCACCGCGTCCAGCAGGGCCGGGAAGCGGAT
>CAXTVE010000061.1:310-1045 GCA_964247485.1 uncultured Propionibacteriaceae bacterium | reverse complement strand
CGCCGGGCACCGCCTCGGTCGAGACGTGGTTGCCGAAGCCGGGGAGGTAGGCGGCGCTGTCGACGGCGGCTCGAACGGACTGCTGAACGGTCATCACCCTCTCCTCGTAACCCCCCGCCCGACCCCGGGGGCCCCCCGCCGGCCGGCCGCCACCGCGTCCAGCAGGGCCGGGAAGCGGATCTGCTTGCGCCGGGCGACGAACCAGGCCCCGAGCGCGCCGAGGGCGATGGCGCCCCAGACGCCGAGGCCGCCCTCCCAGATCTTGAACGCGTTGACCGGGTTGCGGCCGGGCCCGAAGTAGAGGTGCCAGTCGGTGGCCACGTGGTAGGCCCGGGCGCCGATGATCCCGCAGGGCACGGCCACGGCGACGACCAGCTCGAGGTTGTCGGTGCTGCCGCCGCGGGCCCGCCAGCGGCGGCTGGCCACGGCCATCGCCAGCACGATGCCGGCGATGATGCACAGTGCGTACGCCCGGAGGGGGAAGCCGAAGACCGACCAGACCGCTTGGCCTGGGCTGGGGATCGACAGCAGGGTCGGCATCAGGAGTTGAGCATGGCGGCGAGGTCGGGGGGCGTCAACTCGGCCAGGTCGACGGCGCGCCGGTGACCCCCCGCTGCGCGGCGGCGGCGTTGATGGAGTCCACCCAGCCGGCGTGCGTCCGGTCGACCACGCAGCGCTCGAAGGCCGGGGTCGGGATCGCCCAGTACCACCTGGGGCTGCCCATCGGGCTGGTGC
>CAXTVE010000061.1:0-300 GCA_964247485.1 uncultured Propionibacteriaceae bacterium | reverse complement strand
GGGGAGCTGGCGGGCGCTCCAGCGCAGCACCGGGTTGGCGAACAGCCCGGCGAAGTAGCCGGGCCCGAACCCCGACTCGCTGGCGCATGCGAAGGCGTTGGCCCCCGACACCGAGCCCTGGTCGATGAACGCCATCGGGTAGACCTCCAGCCGGACCCGGCCCGCCTGCCGGGCCTCGTCGAGGACGGGCCCGAACTGCTCCTCGAAGTCGGCGCAGTGCGGGCAGTGGAAGTCGGCGAACAGGGTGACCGTCTTCGGCGCCCCCGCTGCACCGAACGTGATCGGCTGACCGGCGGCGAT
>CAXTVE010000060.1:0-12127 GCA_964247485.1 uncultured Propionibacteriaceae bacterium | reverse complement strand
GTGTGGGAGTGCAGCCACATCGGCGGCTGTCGGTTCGCGCCCAACGTGGTCGTGCTGCCCGACGGCTACTACTACGGCGAGGTGGACGCTGACTCGGCGGTGGCGGCCGTGCGCCAGCATCTCGCCGGCGCGGTGGACGCGAGCCGGCTGCGCGGGGTGGCCAGTGCGCCCCCGGCGGTGCAGGCCGCCATCGTGGCGGCGTACGCGCGGCTCGGCCCCCTCGCCCCGATGGCCGTGACGGTCGGTGCCCTCTACTCGGTCGGTCCGCACGACGGGCACGGCACCGAGACCATCGTCGACCTGATGGTGGCCGGCCGCGGACGGGTCCGCGTCGAGATCACCGCCGTCCGCCGGCCGCCCGCCCAGCTGACCTGCCGGGCCCCGCGTGAGAGCACCGCCACCGCCTACGAGGTGACGGGGTTCATGCCGGTCGGCTGACTCCCAGCCGCTCTCGTAGGGTGAGGGCCGTGGACACCTCGGCTCTTCTTCAAGGATCCGTCGCGCTGGTCACCGGCGCCTCGAGCGGGATCGGTGCGGCGACGGCCCGCCACCTCGCCGGCCTCGGCGCCGACGTCGCCCTGGTGGCCCGGCGGCAGGACCGCATCGAGCAGCTGGCGGCCGAGCTCGACGGGGTCCGGACCAGCGTCGTCACCGCCGACCTCACCGACCGCGCCCAGGCCGAGAGCGCGGTCCGGCAGGCCGTCGACGAGCTCGGCCGGCTGGACATCGTGATCAACAACGCCGGGGTGATGCTGCTCGGCCCGATCGCCGATGCGCCGGTCGAGGAGTGGGAGCAGATGGTGCGGATCAACGTCCTCGGCCTGCTCTACTGCGCCAAGGCCGCTCTCCCCCACCTGCTCGCCGCCGCCGAGGACGGCCCGCGCCGCACTGCCGACCTGGTCAACGTGTCGTCGGTCGCCGGGCGCACCGTCCGGCTGGGCAGCGGGGTCTACAACGCGACCAAGCACGCGGTCGGCGCCTTCAGCGAGTCGCTGCGCCAGGAGGTCACCGGGCGGCACGTCCGGGTCGGGCTGGTCGAGCCCGGCGCGGTGGAAACCGAGTTGGCCGGGCACAACCGACCGGAGATCCAGGAGGGGATGCAGCAGCGGTTCGCCGGGATGGAGCGGCTGACGGCCGACGACATCGCCGAGGCCATCGGCTTCATGGTCACCCGGCCCCGCCACGTCGCCGTCAACGAGCTGCTGGTCCGCCCGACCGACCAGGAGCAGTAGCGCCGGCCCCCGTGGCCGTTAGGTCCGGGCATTCAGGGGTACCTGCCGGGCATGGCCGATTTCACCGAGTCGACGACGATCGACATGCCGGCGCAAGCCCTGTTCGACTACCTCTCCGATGTGGCGAACCTGCCCACCTACTTCGCGCGGATGACCTCGGCTGCGCCGGGGGACGGCGAGGAGGTGCACACCACGGCCCGGATGCCCGACGGTACGGAGGTCGCCGGCGAGGCGTGGTTCCGGGTCGACGAGTCCAGTCAGCACATCGAATGGGGCTCCGAGGGGCCGAACGACTACTCGGGCTACCTCGACGTCACCCCCACCGGCGACACCAGCACGGTCGAGGTGCACATCCACACGAGCCGGGTGACCGATCAGGACGAACAGATCATCGACGGCCTCCGCGAGACGCTGGGCAACATCAAGCAGCAGGTCGAGGGCGGCTGAAGTCGCCGCGTCCGTCCTCGGTTGACCGGGTGACGCGCATCCTGGTCGTCGAGCACGAGGCAGACGCCGGGATCGGTCTGGTCGGCGAGCGGATCCGGGCCGCCGGGGCCGAGATCGCGGTGGTCGGTCCGCCGACCAGCCGGGAGGTGCCGCGGACAGCCGAGGGCTTCGACGGGGTCGTCGTGCTGGGCGGCAGCCCAAGCCCCACCGACGAGACGCCGGCCTGGTTCCCGAACGTGCGGGCGCTGATCCGGGACTGTCTGGACCGACCGGTTCCGTTGCTCGGGATCTGCCTGGGTGCGCAGCTGCTGGGCCTGGTGGCCGGGGGGCGCACCGACCGCGTACGCGGGGGGCCGGAGATCGGCCTGGTCCCACTGCGGCGCACCGAGGCCGCGGCCGGTGACCCGCTCCTCGGCGACCTCCCGGAGACCACCCGGTGCCTGCAGTGGCACAGCTTCGAGGTGCGGGACCTGCCGCCGGGGTCGCAACCCCTGGTCAGCAGCGCGCAGTGCCCCCACCAGGCCTTCCGGGTCGGGGCCTCGGCGTGGGCCCTCCAGTTCCACCTCGAGGCGCTGACCGCCACTGCGGCGGCCTGGAGCGACGGGTACGGCGACGAGCTCGCGGAGGTCGGCCTGACGCCTGCGGAGCTGACCGCCCAGATGACCGCGGCCGAGCCGGAGCTGCGGGAGACCTGGGCGTCGGTCGCCGACAACTGGCTCGGAATCGTCGCCGTTGCCCCGAGGACCCTCGGTACACCGCCGTAACACCGGGCCAGTAATGTCCTCACATGGCTACCCCCGCCGCCGAGGAGATCCTCGAGCACAGCGAGCTGAAGCGCTCGATCACCGGCAAGCAGCTGTACTTCTACGTGCTCGGCGACGTGCTCGGCTCAGGCATCTACGTGCTCGTCGGGCTGGTCGCCGCAGCCGTCGGCGGAGCCTTCTGGATGGCCTTCCTGGCCGGCGTCGCGATCGCCGCCATCACCGGCCTCGCGTACGCCGAGCTGGTCACGAAGTACCCCCAGGCGGCCGGTGCCTCGCTCTATGTCAACAAGGCGTTCCGGAGCCCCCTGCTGACGTTCTTCATCACCATCTGCATGCTGTCGGCCAACATGGCCGCGGTGGGGTCGCTGGCCTCGGGCTTCGTGCGCTACTTCAGCGGGTTGGTCGGGCTGTCGGAAGACTCGATCTGGCTCGCCACCATCGTGGCGCTGGTCTTCGTCGCCATCATCACCACCATCAACCTGATCGGCATCACCGAGTCGGTCGTGATCAACGTCGTGATGACCTTCATCGAGGTCAGCGGACTGATCATCGTCATGATCATCGGCATCATCGCCCTGGTCAGAGGCGTGAACGACCCCGGTGTGCTGCTGCAGTTCAGCGCCGAGGGATCGCCGGTGATCGCGGTTCTCGCGGGCGTGTCGCTGGCCTTCTTCGCCATGACCGGCTTCGAGAACGCCGCCAACGTGGCCGAGGAGACCATCAACCCCTCCCGGGCCTTCCCGCGGGCCCTGATCGGCGGCATGCTGACGGCCGGCGTGGTCTATGTCCTGGTCTCGATCTCCGCGGCCCTGGCCCTGCCCATCGAGGCGCTGGCCGGAAAGACGCTGCTCGAGGTGGTCCGCGCCGGTCTCTTCCCCCTGCCGGTCCCGGTCATGCTGGTCATCTTCGGGCTGATCGCCACGGTCGCCATCAGCAACACCGCCCTGGTCACCGTGGTCGCCCAGTCCCGGATCCTGTACGGCATGGCCCGTGAGGACGTCGTGCCCTCGGTCTTCGCCAAGGTGCACCCGACCCGGCGCAGCCCGTACGTCGCGCTGCTCTTCGGTGCCGCCGTCGTCGGCGCCCTGCTGGTGGTCGGCGCGGCGATCCGGGCCAGCCAGGCCGGTCTGCCGGAGGACGACCAGCTCGACATCGTCGACCGCCTGGCCACCATCACCGTGGTGTTCCTGCTGTTCATCTACGCGTTGGTGATCGTGGCCTGCCTGAAGCTGCGCGGCAAGAACGAGAGCGCGGACACCTACCGGGCGAACACCGTGCTGCTGATCCTGGGCATCCTCGGCAACCTGGCCGTGCTGGCATACACGCTGATCGACGATCCCGAAGCCCTCCTCTGGGTGGCCGGTCTGCTGGCCGTCGGTGGGGTGCTGTACCTTCTCGAACGATTCTTCGGCACGAAGCAGCTACGACCCCCGGGCGCCGAGCGTGGGAATCCCGAGGTCTCTGCGGACAAGGAGCTCTAAGTCATGCATTGCATCGTCGCCACCGACGGCTCCCGGGCCTCTCTGGTCGGGGCCAAGCAGTTCAAGTGGATCGCCGACTCCCGCGAGATCACCGACGTGACCGTCATCGCCGTGGTCAGCCCGTACGCCGCGGTGCCGTTCGCCAACGAGCTGGGGGCTCAGCAGCCCACCGAGCTGACCGAGCTCAGCTTCCAGGACGAGGCTGAGAGCGCGGTCGAGATCGTTGCAGCGGAGTTCGACGATTGGGGGCCGACCATCCACCGGGAGGTCCGCAGCGGGTCTCCAGCCCAGGAGATCGTGCGGGCGGCTGAGGACCTGGACGCCGACCTGATCGCCATGGCCGCGGGGAGCCGGGGCCTCACCCGGACGATCCTGCTCGGCAGCACCGCCGCCCGGGTGCAGCACTCGGCCCCCTGCCCCGTGCTGGTCTGCCGCCCGACCCCGAAGAGCGAGCGCGTCACCGCCTGACGGGATCTCCCCCCGCTCCCGACCGGTCACGCTCGACCATGGATCGGCGCGATCAGCGTCAGAGCTGCCCGGTCTCGCTGGGAACCGGACCCATCAGCTCGATCCCGTGCTGCTCGGCGAGGGCGAGCACGCTCGCCAGGTCAACCTCTCCCCTCGCCGCCAGCTCCGCCACGGAGCGGGAGAACCGTTCCATCGGCGCGCCCGGCGCGTGGACCACGAAGGCCACCGCGTCGGCATCGCTCTCGTTGCGGATGGTGTGCGGTGTGCCGCCGGCCAGCGGCATCACCTGGCCGGCGACGGCGGTGATCCGTTCGACCCGGCCGCTGGGATCGCCGACGTAGAAGGTGAACTCGCCCTCGAGCACGGAGTACACCTCCCCCGGGTCGTGCCGGTGCATGACCGGCGGTCCGCCGCCGGGCGGCATCCGCATCTCGACGGCGAACAGCGCGCCGTTGCTCTGCTCCGAGGTGGCGAGCACACGGACCTCGTCCGTGCCCAGCCGGAAGCACTCCGCGGAGTTACGATCGACAGGTAACATGTCCATATCCTCTATGTTAGACAGGAGACCTGTCGAGTGTCCAGACCTCGGCCGATCACCGGCGGGCGCGAGCGGCCGGTCAACCTGGTCGTGCTGCTGCGCGAGGCCTACCTCGGCCTGAACGACCTCGTCCCGGCCCGGCTGGCCGAGCGCGGCCACGCTGCCGTCCGCCCCGCCCACAGCGCGGTCTTCCAGTACCTCGACGACACCGGTACCACGGTGAGCCAGCTCGCGGAGCGGGCGCAGATGACCAAGCAGGCGATGGCCGAGCTGGTGGCCCACCTGGAGACCCACGACTACGTCGTCCGCGGGCCCAACCCCGCCGATGCCCGCTCCAAGCTGGTCGTGCCCACGGCCCGCGGTCGCGAGGTCGTGGCCATCGCCCAGGCCCTGGTGCCCGAGATCGAGCGGATGGTCGAGCAGGCGGTCGGATCCGAGCGGCTCCGCGCCCTGCACCGGGACCTGGTGACGATCCAGCAGACCGTCGCCCGCTGACCGGCCGCCGGTCATCCGAGGGCCGCCCGCCTCAGCATCCGAATCCCCGCGAACGCGAAGACCGCCAGCATGGGCGTCACGCCGAGCGCCGGCAGCAGAGGCGTGGAGTACGGCAGCAGGATGAGCCCGGCCGTGCCGGCGGCGATCCCGGCCAGCGACCACCAGCCGATGACCCCCGCGCGGGCCAGTCCGGCGAACAGCACCAGCAACGCCACCAGGGTGAGCGGGCCCGGCCGGAAGGCGACGTCGAACAGCGGGTGCGACAGCACGGCGTCGGAGAGCGCGGCCCCGGCCGCACCCGGCAGCTGGCGGCCGATCTCCAGGTGGAACCAGTCGGTGACCAGTGCGCCGGAGGTGTTGAGCAGGGCGAGTGCCGAGGCGAGCGCCCCGACCAGGGTGAGCAGGCCGCCCCGGCGACCCCGCACCAGGAGCGGCAGCACCAGGACCCCGACGCCCATGGCCAGGTTGCCGTAGTGCAGCAGCACGGCCGAGACCTGGGTGAGCAGGGGATCGCGGGCGAGTGAGGCGAGGTAGTCGACCTTGGCGGGGCTGGCCATGGCCGGCGACGTCACCATCCCGGCGAAGAACAGCGCGGCCCCGGTGACCAGGCTGACGCCGGCGACCTTCGTCAGCCGACGACCGGCCGGGGGGGTCCCGGCGGACCCGATCTGCTCGTCGCGGGCGAGGGTGGTGGTGTGGTTCATGCGAACTCCTTGGTCGGGCCGGGCCCGGATGGCCCGTCAGTCCAGAACGCTAGGGAGGACGCACGGGCCGTCGCCGCCTCCGTGCGGGTCGACCTGGACCAGTCGTGCGGTGGACCGCAGCCGTCCGCCAGTCCCCCGCAAGGCGGCCCCGCCCGGCGCGCAGAACATCGTACGCTGCTGCCATGAGGCGCCTTCCCGCCCGGGCCGTCCCGCTGCTGGCCGGCCTGGCCCTCGCCGTTCTCAGCGTCGTCGAGATCACCCTCGACCCGACGTTCGCGGCCGCCCCAGCCGGGCCGGCGGTGGCGTCCGGCTGTGTCGTCCTCGGCGCGGTGCTCGCCTCCCGGTTCCCCATCCTCGGGGCCTGGGTGACCGCATTGGTGCTGCCGGTCGGGGCGGCCGTCGGCATCGGCGGCTCGACCGGGGCCGGGGTGCTCGGCATCTTCCTGCTCCCTGGCTGGGCGGGCTATCGGCGTACGCCGCGGCGGTCCTGGGCGGCTCCGCTCGGCACCCAGCTGATCGCCTCCGCCGGGGTGGCGCTGAGCACGCTGGTGGCCGGTCCGGTGGGCCGGCTGCCGCAGAGCCAGGTGGTGGAGAACCTGTTCTTCTCCTCCCTGTGCTGGGCATCCTGGGGCGTCGGCGTCCTGGCGCGCACGATGCGGGAACGATCCGAGCAGCTGGCCCGGCTGGCGGCGGTGCTGGACGCCGAGCGCGAGGCCCGCGACCACACCATCCTGGTCGAGGAGCGGCAGCGCATCGCGCGCGAGGTGCACGACGCCGTCGCCCACAACGTCAGCGTGATGGTGCTGCAGCTCGGCGCCCTGCGCAGCACGCTGCCGGCCGACGGCCGGGTGGCCACCACGTTGCGCGGGGTCGAGGACCTGGGCCGCAGCACGGTCACCGAGATGCGCGGGGTCATCGGCATTCTCCGCCAGACGACGGCGTCGACCACCGCACCCCCGTCGCTGGAGCGGGCGGACGAGCTCGTCGCGGAGGTGCGTGCGGCGGGGCTGCCGGTCGAGCTGACCCGTTCCGGGACCCCGAAGCCACTCCCCCGGGCCCTCGACGTGTCCGCGTACCGCGTCCTCCAGGAGGCACTGACCAATGTCCTCCGGCACGCCGGCCGAGTGCCCACGACGGTGCACCTCGACCACGCCGACGGGGTGACGATCGAGGTGGAGGACGCCGGCGGATCGACCGGGACCGCCACCGGGCTGGCCACACCCGGCGGCGGTCACGGGCTGGTCGGTATGCGGGAGCGGGTCGCGGTCTACGGCGGCCGGCTGGAGGCCGGACCGCGTGCCGAGGGCGGGTTCCGCGTACGCGCCCGGTTCCCGCTGCCCGGATCGTCTCGCGGGGGTGCCGGGTGACCACCGTCCTGCTGGCCGACGACGAGGCGATGATCCGGGCCGGGCTGCGGATGCTGATCGACCACCAGCCCGACCTGACGGTCGTCGGCGAGGCCGTCGACGGCATCGACGCCGTGGCCCAGGCTCGGTCGCGCCGGCCCGACGTGGTTCTGATGGACATCCGGATGCCGCGGGCCGACGGCATCACCGCGGCGGCGCGCATCGTCGCCGAGACCAGCGCGCGGGTCATCATCCTGACCACCTTCGACGAGGACGAGCACCTGAGCTCCGCCCTGCGGGCCGGGGTCAGCGGCTTCCTGCTCAAGGTCGCCCCGCCCGAACAGTTGCTCACCGCCATCCGCACCGTCGCCGACGGCGGCGGCCTGCTCGACCCGGCGGTGACGCTGCGAGTGATCGAGAGCTTCGCCGCCGCGCCGACCGCGGATGCTACGGCCGCCGGCCGGCTGGCCGACCTCACCGGCCGCGAGCTGGACGTGCTGCGCCTGGTCGCCGTCGGCCGGTCCAACGCCGAGATCGCCGCCGAGCTGTACCTCGGGGAGGCGACCGTCAAGACCTATCTCTCCCGGATGTTCGCGAAGCTCGACCTGCGCGATCGGGTGCAGGCGGTCGCGTTCGCGTACGAGTCGGGGCTGGTCCGGCCGGGTGGTGCCCACGAGCCGATCCGGAGCCGGGCTTAGCGTTGGGGCCATGGAGTATCGACAGCTCGGCCGATCCGGCCTCAAGGTCTCGACCATCACGCTCGGCACGATGGGGTTCGGCGGTACCGGTTGGGCCAGCCCGGTGGGCAACCTCGACGTGAAGGATGCCCGGCGGCAGATCGACCTCTGTCTCGAGGCCGGGGTCAACCTGTTCGACACCGCCGACATCTACTCCAACGGCCTGTCCGAGGAGATCCTCGGCGAGGCTCTCGGCGCCGACCGCGACGACGTGCTGGTCGCCACGAAGGTGCGCGGCGCCATGGGCGACGGGCCCAACGACGACGGGCTGTCCCGGCACCACATCGTGCGCGGCGTCGAGGCCAGCCTGCGCCGGCTCGGTACCGACTACATCGACCTCTACCAGGTCCACGAGTGGGACGGGCTGACGCCGCAGGAGGAGACGCTGTCCGCCCTCGACGCGCTGGTGCAGTCCGGCAAGGTCCGCTACGTCGGTTCGTCGAACTACACGGCGCGCCAGCTGATGAAGGCGCTGTGGATCAGTGACCTCCGTGGCTGGGAGCCCTACGTCAGTCAGCAGATCTACTACTCGCTGCAGGCGCGGGACGCCGAGAACGAGCTGATCCCGATCGCGGTCGAGGAGGGTCTGGGCGTCCTGGTCTGGAGTCCGCTCGCCGGCGGACTGCTGTCCGGCAAGTACCGGCGCGGCCAGGAGGCGCCAGAAGGCACCCGCCGCTTCGAGGGCTGGACCGAGCCGCCGGTGAACGACGAGGACAGGCTCTACGACACCGTCGACGTGCTGGTCGAGATCGGCGAGGGCCACGGGGTGTCGGCCGCCCAGGTCGCGCTGGCGTACACGCTGGCAAAGCCCGCGGTGACCTCGGTGATCGTCGGCGCCCGCACCGAGGAGCAGCTGCAGGACAACCTCGCCGCCGCGAACCTGACCTTGTCGGCTGGGGAGTTCGACCGCCTCGACGCGGTCAGCCGGGTGCCCCTGCTCTACCCCTACTGGCACCAGGCGAACACCCAGCCCGGCCGGTTCAGCCCGGCCGATCTCAGCCTGATCCAGCCGCACCTCGGCTGACCGGCCGAACCCCCGCAGGGCGTCAGGCGGTGTCGTCCGCCCGACCCATGCGGCAGAGTGGACGCCATGGACCTGTCCGACCCGCTGACCGTGCTGCTTCTGCTCGTCGGCGTCGTCGCGCTGCTGGGCATCGCCGTCATCGGGTTCGTGATGTGGCGCTACCGCATCCCACCGCGTGGGCTGGTCGCGATGATCGGGGCCCTGGTCTACCTGGCGAGCCCGGTCGATGTGTTGCCCGAGGTGCTGCTCGGGCCGATCGGCCTGCTGGACGATGCCGGCGCAGCCACCGCCGCCGCGGTCTTCGTCTACAAGCTCGTGACGATCAAGAAGAGGCTCGAGGAGGCGGGCGTGAAAGGCCGGCGGAAGCCGGATCGGCTGGAGTGAGCGCATGCCCGCGAGGCGG
The DNA here is from genome assembly GCA_964247485.1 of uncultured Propionibacteriaceae bacterium. Taxonomy (GTDB): domain Bacteria; phylum Actinomycetota; class Actinomycetes; order Propionibacteriales; family Propionibacteriaceae; genus Microlunatus. Next base: position 2,488 of record CAXTVE010000060.1, on the reverse strand, counting down.
GCTCGCTGACGGTCTGACGACAGCTGATGCCGCGATCGGCTCTGGGGCGGCTGACGGACCGAGGCGTGGGCTGAGGAGTTGTCAGAGCCGCCTTGGCCCTAGGCCCGCGTGTAGGTGACGTCGAAGTCGTGGATCCACTCGCCGTCTTCGACGAGATAGCACGAGCTGTCGATCGTCTTGCCGTCCGCTGAGAGCGTGCCTTCGAAGCGCTGGTCGAAATCGTCGGCGTCGGTCGCGTGGCGCCACCACTTCCAGACGCCGTCCTGGAAGCTCATCTGAAGTACGCGCGAGACCGCTCGGGAGTCGAAGTAGTGCGCGGTGAAGTCGCCCTCGGCGTCGTCGTCGGCTGCCATGATCAGGACGACGCCCTCGGGAAACATCGGGTTCTCGGCGATCGAGCGCTGAAGGATCACTCTCTCCTCACGGAGCCACTCCAGCGTCATCTCGCCCTCGACCACCTCCTCGACGTGTCGCGGCGCGTTGACGACCTGGCGCCAGCGACCGATCAGCGGGGCGAGGTCCTTGATGTCCGGCACGAGACCGAACCTACCGGCGCACGGACGACGGCGTCGAGGTCTCCGCCCGCCGAAGCTTGTGCTGCCAGCAGGCCGCGATCGGGCTCGTCGTCGCGTGGGAGGCTCATTCGTGACGAGGACGTGTCACCCAGGCGGACCGGCCGCGAACGGTCCCGACGGCAGGGGCGCGAGGTTCTCGTCTTCTGAGGGATGCCTCCTGAGTTGTGGCTTTTCTACCTCTTAGGTTAGATTCATGTCGTTTTCTCTTGTCTACGTCAGCTCGGCCAGCACGCTGTTCACGCGCGCCGATCTCGAGGACCTGCTCCGGGCGACTCGGGCGAACAATGAGCGCTTAGGAGTCTCCGGCGCGCTGCTGTACCGAGACGGCAGCCTCATGCAGGTGCTCGAGGGCGAGGAGACGACCGTTCGGCGACTCTATGCCCGGATCGAGCAGGATCGGCGACACCGCGGTTTGATCGTCCTGCTTGAGGAGGAGCAGGACGAGCGACAGTTCCCGGAGTGGTCGATGGCCTTCCGTGATCTCAGCACCGACGCTGAAGCCATGCCGGGTTTCAACGACTTCATGAACACGCCGCTCGGGGCCGAGGAGTTCGGCTCCGACCCGACGGCCGTCCAGCAGTTGATGATGACCTTCAAGAAGGTGTTCTCCGTCGTGTGAGTGGTCCCGGCGGCCATCACGGCCCGGCGATCCGTCCGGCGCGGCGGCGCGACCACCCGACAGAACCCGCCGCACGCTGAGGCTGCCCGACCGATGCAGCGCTGCGCTACCTGCCCCTCGACAAGAACAGGTCTTTCATGTCGAAGTGGAGGCCCTTACCGGGCGGCCGTGGCAATACGCACCGAACGGACCGGCGCTGGTCGAGGGCCTGGACGGTGTGCGTCGGGTGCTTGCGAGGTACGACGCCGTAGTCGTGATCCGGTCGACTCGGAGCAGCTGGCCACTGCCGAGACGCTGCACGGACGGGCTGCTGACATTCACACGCAGTATCAGGCGGCCAACGACAGCCGGGTGGTCCGCGAGCTGCCAGACCTGATTGTGCGGCCGACCAGGTGCACATGGCAGCGAACGGCCATCGTGAGCTGCTGCTCGGCTACGTCTCGGTGTACGTAGCGGCGGCCACGCTGCTCACTAAGCTCGGTTCCGCCGACTTGGCGGCGGTGGCGGCTGATCGGGCTGCCATGACGGCCGGCACTCTCGAATTGCAGACCGCTCAGGGCACAGCGATCTACCAGGTTGTGTGCGCATCTCCGAGCTGACCGCACCGACGAAGCCGAGTCGCTGGCCGTCACGATCGCCGGCCGGCTGCCTCACGGCCCGGTCGGACGAGCCGGAGCTGCTCTCGACTACCGGCGCTGTCTGGCTCATCGCAGCAGTGATCGCTGGCCGGCGCACGGACCGCGGCCAGGCGTGGGCCCGGCTGGACCAGGCCGACGCCCTCGCCCCAGCTGCTCGGCGTCGACGCGAACCACGCCTGGACGGCGTTTGGCCCGACGAACGTGGCGATCCACCGGGTGTCAGTCGCGGCCGAGCTGGGTGACCCGGGTGAGGCGCTGCGGGCCGCCGGCGCGGTCGACCTCGACCGGCTACCGGCTGGTCTCAGAAGCCGGCGCGCTCAGGTCCACCTTGATCCGGCACGCACGGCGGCGGCGCCGGAAAAATGTCGAAGAAGATCCAGGCCTGGCTGTCGATCCGGCGGCAGGATGTTCGTCGTCGCTGATGACGGAGCCGGACAGGCCGGCCCGCGACCCAGTGCAGGAGGCAGCTCCATGGCCAAGTACGCGATCCTCATCTACGAAGACCCGGCCTTCTACGCGAACGGGTCGCCCGAGGCGTGGGGCGCGGTGGTCGACGCGCACAGCACGTTCGTCAAGCAGGTCTTCGAGCTCGGTGGGTCCATGGCGGGCGGGGAGGCGCTCGCGCCCACGACGACGGCCACCACGATCAAGGGTGC
>CAXTVE010000059.1:0-12161 GCA_964247485.1 uncultured Propionibacteriaceae bacterium | reverse complement strand
CCCGGGGGGGCCGGTCCCCGCCCACCCGCGGGTCGCGCCCCTGGCGGAGGGCCCACCGCCCGCCCCGCGCGGCCGGGTCGCTGCTCAGCCGGGCCGGCACCGCGACCGGGAGGCGGTCCAGCAGGGGCGCGGCGGCCGTGACCTGCTCGCCGAGGGCGTCGGCCGACGCCTCCCGGAACTCGACCAGCAGCGCCGTGTGCTCGTCGACCGCCAGCCCGCGCAGCACGTCACCGGCCTGCGCGTCCAGCTGGGCCACCCGCAGGCTGGTCGCGTCCAGCAGCTCGACCGTCGCCGGACCCGCGGCGACCAGGTCTGGCAGCGCTGCCGTGGCCTCGGCCAGGGTGGGGAAGATCAGCAGACCCGTGGCCGCGTACGGGCGGACGGGCACGGTGCGGAACGTCGCCTCGGCGACGAAGCCGAGCGTGCCCTCGCTGCCCACCATCAGGTGGGCCAGGATCTCCGCCGCGGACTCGTGGTCGAGGAACGAGTTGAGCCCGTAGCCCATGGTGTTCTTGATCGCGTACAGGCGCCGGACCTCGGCGACGGAACGGGGATCGGCGCGGACCCGGTCGCGCAGCCGGAGCAGCCCGGCGTGCAGCTGCGGCTCGGCCGCTGCGAGACGGGCGTCCGCGTCCCGGGCGCCGGTGTCGACCACCGTCCCACCGGGCAGCACCACGACGGCGGAGTCGAGGGTCGCGTACGAGTTGAGCTCGGTGCCGCAGGCCATGCCGGAGGAGTTGTTCGCGACCACCCCGCCGATCGTGCAGGCCGACTCGCTGGCCGGGTCGGGCCCGAGCAGGCGCCCGTGGCGGGCCAGCCGGGTGTTGACGGCCCGGACCACCGCGCCGGGCTGCGCCCGCACGCGTCCACCCCCGTCGAGCACGTCGATGCCGCGGAAGTGCCGGCGTACGTCGACCAGCACGCCGTCCGCGGTCGACTGGCCGCTCAGGCTGGTGCCGCCGGACCGGAAGGTGAGCGGCACGCCCGCCGCCCGGGCGGCGCTGAACAGCGCGGCCACCTCGTCCGCCGAGCGCGGGGTGACCACCGCCTGCGGGGTGAGCAGATAGTGCGAGGCGTCGTGCGCCATCGCCAGCCGGTCGGACAGCCGGGTGGTGACGCCGCCCGGGACCGCCTGCTCGAGCGCGGCGACGAGCATGGGCCTAGTCGACCTGGAGCTCGCCCATCGGACCCCAGCCCTCGCCCTCGACCTGCTTGCTGATGATCGACGGCGTGCGCGCCAGGCCCTGCTTCAGGTCGATCATGGCCTGCTTGAAGTGCTGGCTGTTGACGTGCGGGCCGGCCCCGTCATCGGTGAAACCCTCGACCAGCACGAAGGTGTTGGGGTCGTCCACGCTGCGCGACCACTCGAAGAACAGGTTGCCCGCTTCGGCCCGGGTGGACTGGGTGAAGTCGTCGACCAGATCCAGCCACCGGTCCGTCCACTCCGGAAGGACCGGGAACTTGACCACGATGAAGTACACGCCTGACCTCCTTGTCGCCTGGACCTATTCAAGGGGTTGGAATTCCTTGCCCGCAACCCCTGTTGCCGGCCTGGCCCGGCTCGTAGGGTGAGTGATCTAGCGCACAGTTCTGGATACAGACCTCGCCGAGGAGGCTCCATGACCACGACCGACGCTTCGACCGAATCCGTCCCCGAGGCCAGTGCCGAGCACGTGTCCCCCACCGATGTCGGGGGCCGCGGCCTGACGGACCGGCAAGCCAAGACCCTGCTCCGACTGTTGCGGGTCGCCTACCCCCATCCGAGCTTCCCGGACGCGCCGTACGAGCGGACGGCCAAGACCATCGAGGACGCCGGCCGCAGCAACGACGTCCTGGTCGACGGGCTCGATGACCTGGACACCCGCGCCGGCGGCGACTTCGGCGGACTCGACGACGAGCGGGCCACCGCGATCCTCACCGATATCGCGGACACACCGTTCTTCTCACTGGTGCACTCCACCACGGTCGTCGGGCTCTACGACGACCACGAGGTGTGGGACCTGCTCGGCTACGAGGGCTCGTCGTTCGACAAGGGCGGCTACCTGCACCGCGGCTTCGACGACCTGGACTGGCTGCCCGACCCGCGGATCGAGGAGTACGACGGCGAACCGAGGGTCGAGCTCGTCGCCGACGGCGTCGGCGCCCGGTCCAACGCCGAAGGGAGCGCGTCGTGAGGGTCTTCCTGGACGGCCAGGCCACCACCAACGGCATCCGGCCCAGCACGCAACCGCGGACGGCCACCTTCGGCACCCAGATCGCGGAGACCGACCCCACCGTGGTGATCATCGGCTCCGGGGCCGGTGGCGGCACCGTCGCCCACGAGCTCACCCGGCGCGGCGTGCCCTGCGTGCTCCTGGAGGCCGGCCCCTACCTCACCGGCGAGGACTACGAGAACGACGAGTGGGCGGCCTTCAACCAGATGGCCTGGCTGGACATGCGGACCACCAGCGGCTCCTGGCGGGTCAGCCGCAACTTCCCGAACCTGCCGGCCTGGATCGTCAAGGCCGTGGGCGGTACGACCACACACTGGTCCGGCGCGACGCCCCGCTTCATGCGGCACGAGTTCGCCGTCAAGTCGACCTACGGCGGCATCGACGGCGCGAACCTGCTCGACTGGCCGATCACGCTGGACGAGCTGGCGCCCTGGTACGACGAGGCCGAGATCGCCATGGGGTCCACCCATCGGCACGGCCGCCCGCCGCTGCCGGCAAACAACAACTACAAGGTGTTCGCCAACGGCGCCGAGCGGGCGGGCTACAAGTACTACGCGACCGGCCCGTACGGGACGAACGCCGAGCCGTACGACGGCCGCCCGGCCTCGGTCCAGGACGGCTTCAACTTCCAGGGCGACAAGAGCGGCGCGAAGTGGTCCACGCTGGTCCGGGAGATCCCCCGGGCGCTGGACAGCGGCCACTGCGAGCTGCGGCCGAACTGCCACGCCACGCGCATCACCCACGACAGCACCGGCAAGGTCGACGGGGTCGAGTACCTCGACGCCGACGGCAACCTGCACCGTCAGGCGGCCCGGGTGGTCTGCCTGGCCGGCAACTCCATCGAGTCGCCGCGGCTGCTGCTGCTCAGCGCGAGCGCGCAGTTCCCCGACGGGCTGGCGAACTCTTCCGGCCAGGTCGGTCGCAACTACATGCGGCACATGACCGGGTCGGCGTACGCGACGTTCGACAAGCCGGTCCGGATGTACCGGGGCGAGACCATGGCCGGGATCATCGCCGACGAGGCGAAGCACGACCCGTCCCGCGGCTTCGCCGGCGGCTACTACATGGAGACCCTGTCGCTCGGGGTGCCGTTCTTCGCCAGCTTCGTCGAGCCCGGCACCTGGGGCCGCGGCTTCACGTCCCTGATGGACGACTACGAGCGGACCGCCGGGATGTGGATCGTCGGGGAGGACATGCCGGTGGAGTCCAACCGGATCACCCTGCACGAGTCGGAGGTCGACCAGCACGGGCTGGCGGTGCCGAATGTGAACTTCGACGACCACGTCAACGACGTGGCCATGCGGGAGCACGGGTACGCCGCCGCCGACCGGATCTACGAGTCGGTCGGAGCACTGTCGGTGCACCACACGCCGCCCTACCCGTCGACGCACAACCTCGGCACCTGCCGGATGAGCGAGCGGCCCGAGGACGGCGTGGTCGACCGGTGGGGTCGGGCGCACGACGTGCCCAACCTGTTCGTGTCCGACGGCTCGGTGATGACCACCGGCGGGGCGGCCAACCCGACCCTGACCATCGTCGCCCTGGCCATGCGGCAGGCCGACCACATCGCCGACGAGCTCAAGGCGGGCAGCCTGTAGGCCGCCGACGAACCCTCGTCCCGGAAAATCGGTCAGCTGCGACGGTCCCCCGGGCCCGATCCAGATCGCAGCTGGCCGGTTGCCGCGACGGCCTCGACCTCGTCCCCCACCCGGACCACCGCCCCGACCGTGTCGGGAACGAGGTTGACCGCGAACCGCAGCGCGGTGCCGAAGCGGCGCCGGCGGGCGAGGATCCGCAGCGGCTCTCGACCCCTGACGCCCGTGTCGGGGTCGATGGTGGTCAGCACGCACCGGGCGCAGGGCTTGACCATCCGGAACCAGGCCGCGCCGAGGCGGACCCGGCGCCACCCGTCCTCCGTCCAGGCCGGGGCGCCCTGCACGACCACGTTCGGTCGGAACCGGCGCATGTCGAGCGGATGCTCGGCGCCCTCGGAGTCCTCCGCGAGCCAGTCGTTGAGCGCGGCCAGCGACTCCTCGGTGGCCAGCAGCAGGGGGAACCCGTCGGCCAGCGAGACCCGGTCCTGCGGAGTCGAGTACGCCGGGTCGGTCGGCCGGCTGGCCGGGTCGTACTGATGCACCAGCCGCACCGCCGCCCCGAGGAAGCGGCTGAACCAGTCCTCGGCCCCCGGCCCCGCGCACCGCGCCGGCCGCTCGCTGCCCCCCACCCGCCCCCCCGCGGGGCGGGACGACGGGAGGACGACCTCCACCGGCTGCTGGCCCGGCGCGGACAGCCGGAGCCCGCCGGCGACCTGCTCGGGCCGGACCAGCACCAACCGGGGCTGCTCCCGCGCGGTGACCGCGCGTCCGTGCGCGTCGACCAGCATCCAGCGGCGGTCCCCCGCCAGTCCCTGCCGCTCGACCAGGGACTCCGGGACCGCCTGACCCGCGCAGGACTTGACCGGGTACTGGTAGAGGGCCGTCACGCGCATCTGAGCCCCATGGGCGGGGAGTCTAAGCGCCGGAGAACCCGTCCCGACCTGTAGTCGTCAGGCGGCCCGGCGCACGACGGGGCGCCGACCGGTGACCCGCTGATAGACCGCCTCGAACGCGTCGAGAGTGGCTGCCAGGTCGTGCCGGGCCACGAGACGGCGGCTGGCGGCGCCCATCCGCCGGCGCAGGTCGGGATCGGCCAGCAGCTGGGCCAGCCGCGCGGCCAACGCGTCGACGTCGCCCGGCGGGTAGAGCCAGCCGTTGCGGCCCGGACGGACCAGGTGCGGCAGGGCCATCGCGTCGGCGGCAACCACCGGTAGACCGGCCGACATCGCTTCCAGCGTCACCAGGCTCTGCAGCTCCGCGACGCCCGGTATCACGAACACCGCCGACCCTCCGTAGGCGGCCAGCAGCTCGTGCTCCGGCACGAATCCGCGGAACCGGACGCGGTCGCCCAGCCCCAGCTCGGCCGCCAGCCGGCGCCAGGTCTCCCGCTGGGTGCCGTCGCCGATGATCTCCAGATCGGCGGGCACTTCCCGCGGCAGGCGCGCGAAGGCGCGCAGCAGTTCGTCCACCCGCTTCTCCACGTCGAGACGCCCGACGAACAGCACCTGCAGGCGCCCGGTCGTCGCCGCATCCCGGGCGGTCGCCGCATACTGCCCAGCCTCGATGCCGCAGGAGATCGCGGTCGCCTCGAGGCCCGCGGACTGCGCGAGCAGCTCGACCGCCCGGGGCGTGGGGGCGGTGACCGCGGCCGCCGGCCCGAACACCTGGGCCAGGTCCCGCCAGGCCAACCGGGCCACCGAGGCGTGGGCCGCACGCGGGATGTGCGCCTGGGGCATCAGGTTCTCCGGCATGAAGTGGTTGGTGGCCACCAGCGGCAGGCCCCGGCCTGCGGCGGCGGCGGCCAGCCCTCGACCCACCACCAGGTGCCCCTGCAGGTGCACCACGTCCGGCCGCACCTCACCGAGCAACGGCCCGCCCTCCCGCCGCGCGGTCCACGGCAGGCACACCCGGAAGCTCTCGTGCAGCGGGAAGCGGACCGACGGCAGCCGGTGCACGGTGACACCGCGGACCCGGCAGCGCCCGGCCGGGCCGGTCGGCGACGGGGCGACGACGTGCACCTCGTGCCCGCGCGCGACCAGGCCGTGGGCCAGCCGCTCGGTGAACCTGGCGGCCCCGTTGATGTCGGGCGGATAGGTGTCGGAGCCGAGCATGATCTTCACGAGACGTCCCATCGGTGACAGGTGCGGACCCGGTGTCTGCACAGGTCTCACGCTGCTCGCCACGCGCCCAGTCGGACATCCGGCTGCCGCCCGAATCGCTCCTGGGGACCACAGCAGTACCGGTCGGGGGATGCCCCTAGTCCTCCGGTGGTTTGGCTGTGCGCAGTAACTGCGTATGCTCAAGAGATGAGTAAGAGGAGACCGCCCGTCGATACCGCTCGCGAACTGCTGGCGGTCGTCCCCGACGACCCGATGCAAGCGGTCGAGCAGCTGAGCCGGGCCCGAGACGCGGTCGACGAGGCGCTCGACGAGGCGATGGCCCGGGCCGCCCTCGAGGGGGCCTCGTTCCGCTCCGTCGCGTCCCGCGCCGGCCTGGCGCCCAACAGCGTCTCGCCCCGACTGGCCCGCACCGCCGCACTCAGCGCGTACGCCGACCCCGCCGGCCGGGTCGGCAGTGCCGGAGTCGAGCGCGCGCGCTACGACGCCGAGCAGGGTCGCCCGGCCCCGCCCCCCGCCCCCGCACCGGAGTCCCGGTTGCGGTTACGCCGCCGCCCCCCCGGAGGGAGCGGATCATGACCGATCCCACCTACACCGACATCACCATGGTGCTCGACCGCTCCGGCTCGATGCAGTCCATCCGCGACGACACCATCGGCGGCTTCGACGCGTTCATCGCCGAGCAGCGCTCGCAGCCCGGGCGATGCACGGTCAGCCTGGTGCAGTTCGACAACGAATACGAGGAGGTCTACATCGGCCGTGACCTCGCCGACGTCCCCGGGCTGACCCTGGTCCCGCGCGGCTCCACGGCGATGCTCGACGCGATCGGCCGGGCCGTCAACGCGACCGGCGCCCGGCTAGCGGCGCTGCCGGAGGACCGGCGCCCCGGCACGGTGATCGTCGGCGTGATGACCGACGGACTGGAGAACGCCAGCCGCGAGTTCGGCTACCGCGACATCAAGGCGCTGATCGAGCAGCAGGAGCGGGTCTACGGGTGGACCTTCATGTACCTGGGGGCCAACCAGGACGCGATCGAGGTCGGTGCGAGCATCGGCGTGGCCCGCGACCGCGCGCTGACCTACGCCGGACCCAAGGTCGCGGCGGCGATGGGCGCCTACAGCGCGTCGGTCAGTTCGCTCCGCGAAGCCGTCGCGGCCGGGGCGCCGGCCGCAGCAGCCCGCCCGCGTGCGGCGTACACCGACGCGCAGCGCGAGGACGCTGTCTAGTCCGGGACCAGCAGGCCGATCAGGTAGGCCCGGATCGCGGTGGCGGCGGCCGCCGCCCCCGGCGCGGGGGGGTCGGCCCGCCGCGAGGCGGCGCCCAGGAGGGGGGCGTGGACGATGCCGTCGAGGAACGCGAGCAGGTGGCGGCCGGCGGTCTCGGCGTCCTCGACACCCAGGGTGCGGCACGCGCCGGCCGCCAGCTCGTGGAACTGCTCGGCCGCGTGCAGCACCTCGGTCAGGTCGGGGTTGGCGGCGACCTCGACCTCGAGGGCGTAGCGGGCCAGGGTCGTCCGGCGGTAGTCGGTCAGCTGGCCGAGGATGAACGCGGCCCCGGCGGTCGCGATCTGCGCGGCCACCGCGGGACGCTCGGCGACCGGGACCGGTGTCGACCCGGCCTCACCCGTGTGGACGGCCGGCCCATCGTCCAGCCGGCGCCGGCTCATCGCCGCGATCTCGGTCAGGACGGCCCGGACGAGGTCGGTGCGGGTCCGGAAGTGGTAGGAGGCCGTGCCCGCGGGCAGCCCGGCCGTCGCCTCCACCGACCGGTGGGTCAGAGTGCGCATACCGCCGTCGGCGATCACCTCGATCCCGGCCCGGGCCAGGGCCCGCCGGCGCTCGGTCGGTTCCGGCATGATCCCGCACTCTCCTCTTGACTGTAGTTACTACAGGTGTAGCGTAACCTCCAACCCAGTCCGCTACAGATGTAGCAACTACCGTCAGGAGCCGGACCCATGCCCGACCAACCTCTGCACGTCGTCGTCGGCGCCGCCGGCGCGACCGGCTCGCGCGTGGTCCGCCACCTCGCCGCGGCCGGCCAGCGCGTCCGCGCTGTGACGCACCAGACCGTCGACGCCCGCGACGCCGTCGCGCTGACCGCCCTCGTCGAGCCGGGCTCGGTGCTCTACCACTGCGCCATGCCCCCGATCCAGCGCTGGGCCACCGACTTCCCGCCGCTGACCAGCGCTCTGCTCGAGGCGGCGACGGCCACCGGATCACGGCTGGTGTACGCCGACAGCACCTGGATGTACGGCCGCGTGACGGCCCCGATGACTGACCGGACCCCGGTCCGGCCGGTCAGCCGGAAGGGAGTGCTGCGGGCGTTCATGGCCGAGCAGATCCTGCACGCCGCGACGGCCGGGCGGGTCCGGGCGAGCCTGGTCCGGGCGGGCGAGCTCTACGGCCCGCGAACCCAGAGCATGATCGCCGGCAACGTCTTCGCCGCGGTGGCCCGGGGCCGGGCCGCCACCTGGTACGGCGATGCCGACGTCCCCATCACCCCGACCTACATCGACGACTTCGCCCGTACGGTCGCGACGGTGGGCGTCGAGGACACCGCGGCCGCCGCGGTCTGGCACGTGCCCCATCCCGCACCGACCACCGGGCGGGAGCTGGTCGCCGAAGCGGCCCGCCAGGCCGGCACCCATGCTCGGGGGAAGGTTCGCGAGGTGGGCCCCACCCTGCTCCGCGCCCTCGGCACGCTGGTCCCGCTGGCTCGCGAAGCGGCCGAGCTGGTCTACCAGTTCGAGCAGCCGTTCGTGGTCGACGGCAGCCGCACCACGGAGGCGTTCGGTCTCTCCCCCACCCCGTACGCCGAGGGCGTCGCCGCCTGCCTGGCCGCGCTCGGGGCGCCCCAGCCGGCAGGCGCGGCCCGGTGAGGCTGCTGGTCGTCGGCGGCACCGGCCCGGCCGGCCGGCGCCGCGTCACGCGGGGGGGGGGCGCCGGGCACGACGTACGGGTGCTCAGCCGGTCGAGCCAGGCGACTGCCCCCAGCGGCGCCGAGATCGGCGTCGGCGACGTCGTCTCCGGCGCCGGTCTGGTCGAGGCGGTCGCCGGCGTCGACACCGTGGTCGACCTGAGCAACACGCCCACGGTGGCGTACCGCAAGGCCGGCCCGTTCTTCACCACCGCGACCCGCACCCTGGTCGCCGCCGAGCGGGCGGCGGGGGTCCGGCACCATGTCCTGCTGTCCATCGTCGGGGTCGACCGCTTCCCCGGCGGCTACTACCGGGCCAAGGTCGACCAAGAGCAGGCGCTGACCGCCGCCGCCACGGAGGCTGGTGTGGGCTTCACGATCGCCCGGGTGACCCAGTTCCACGACTTCGCCGCGCAGACGTACCGCTGGTTCCGGGTCGGCCCGGTGGTCCTGGCCTCACCGCTGCACCTGCGCCCGGTGCATCTGGTCGATGTGGCCGATCACCTGCTCGCCCTGCTCGATGCGCCGGCCAACGGACGCGCCCCTGACCTGTCCGGCCCCGAGCCACAGCTCCTGCTCGAGATGGTCCGCCGCTACGCCGCCACCCCGCCGAGACCGGCCCGGGTCTGGCGGCTGCCGCTGCCGCCGGCGGTCGGCCGCGCCGACGATGCCCGAGTGCTGGCCCCGACCGACGGCCGCCACGGCACCGTGACCTTCGACCAATGGCTGCGCGAGCCGGCCACGGTCTGAGGTCTCAGCCCGTGGGCAGCTGGTTCCGGACGATCACCTGGGACACCTCGGCGGCCCGGGCGATCTCCATCATCCGCTGTGCCCCCTCGAGGTCGTAGCCCTTACCCCACACCTGGCGCCGCAGCCGGTAGGTCAGCTCGACCGAACCGGGCGGCTCCTCCACCGGCGTCATCGCAAACCAGCCCAGGAAGCCGCCGGTGACGCGGTCCCGCGCCACCCACGACCCCAGCCGGTCGGTCCGCCGGTTGTGCGCCATCAGGCGCGGCATCTCCACAGCCAGCACCTGGGCCCCGGTCAGCGGTCCGACGTCGTCGGGGCCGCCCTCCCCGGCGTCGGCGGAGAGGGCGATGAGGTCATCGATATCCGGCCAGTTCGTTCGTGTCAGCGCCATGCGCTCGGTTCGGTGCATCAGGACAGCCCCCTGGGCGAGTCGGTCAGTAGTGGCGGAGGACGCGCGCGCTGGAGACCTTCGAGGAGCAGAGACAGTCCCGGTCACCGACACCGAGGCTCGTGGCAGCGCACCACCGCGAGCCGATGGCGTCGTGGGCGGCCAGGGGATGCTGGCAGGCCGGGCAGAGATCCGGGCCCGCGAGGGCGTCGGCAACAGGGGCGGTGGGCAGGGTGGTGAGCACGTGGAGTCCGTAATGGCCGTGGTGCGGGCCGGATGGTTGAGCGCCAGAGACCGCCGATCAGGTGTCAGCGGAAGGATCCCTCGGTGTCCCCACCCTAGTCGCTGCTCCCCCGACCGTCGGCGGGTGCAGACTCTGGGGGCATGGACCCGACTGATGTCCCGTTGACCTGGCGCCCGCTGGTGGCGGACGACCTGGAGCTGCTGGCCGGGTGGCTGGCCGAGCCCGCGGTGGAGCGGTGGTGGCACCACGACGCCACTCCGGAAGGTGTCGCGCGGGACTTCGGGCCGAGCGTCCGCGGTGCGGAGCCCGGCGAGGACCTGGTCGTGCTGCTCGCGGGCCGGCCCGTCGGCCTGCTGCAGCGATCCGTGATCGCCGACTATCCCGAGGAGCTCGCGGAGTGGGCGGCGCTGGTCGAGGTGCCCGACGGCGCGGTCGAGCTGGACTACCTGATCGGGGAACCCGACCTCCGCGGTCGCGGGCTGGGCAGCCGGCTGATCGCCGCCGCCGTCGAGGACACCTGGCGTACCCGCCCCGAGGTGCCCGCGGTCATGGTGGCCATCGTCGCCGCGAACGTCGCGTCCTGGCGAGCGGTGGAGAAGGCCGGTCTGACCCGGGTCGCCGAAGGCCCGATGGAGCCAGAGAACCCGGTCGACGAACCGCTGCACTTCCTCTATCGCACCGACCGGCCGGCCGTCACACCCTGAGCCCAGCCGGCGTCTTCATGGTCGAGACCCCCGACCGACAGGAGACATGATCATGACCAGTGGCCCACGCGTACCCCCGACGGAGATCACCGGCCCCTTCGGGGCGCTGCTCAAGGTCGCGATGCGCAAGATGCTGGGCGGCGTACCCAGGGGTGCGGAGGTGATGTGGCACTACCCGGCCATCTTCACCGACACGATGTGGTTCGGCCGCCGGGTGGAGCGGTGGGACCGGCTGGACCGCAACCTGGCCGCCTTCGCGGGCATGGCGGCCGCCGCCGCCATCGGCTGCGGCTACTGCCTCGACCTCAACTACTTCCTGGCCCACACCAAGCGGCTCGACGAAGCCAAGGCCCGCGAGGTGCCGCGCTGGCGGGAGTCCGACGTCTTCACCCCCCTCGAGCGCCGCGTGCTGGCGTACGCCGAGGCGATGAGCCAGACGCCGCCGACCGTCACCGACGAGATGTCCGCGGCCCTGCTCGACGATCTCGGGGCGCCGGCGCTGCTGGAGCTGACCGCCCGGGTCGGGTTCATGAACGTCGCCGCTCGGTCGAACATCGCGCTCGGCATCCACTCCGAGCAGTACGCCGCCGCCTGCGGGCTGCCCCCGCTCGCGACGCGCCCGACGGATGTGGCGTCCACCCCATGACCGGCGACCCGTTCGTCGACCACCGGAGCCTGCTGTTCACGATCGCGTACGAGATGCTCGGCTCGGCCGTCGACGCGGAGGACGCCGTGCAGGAGACCTGGCTGGCGTGGGCCCGGGTCGACCAGGCCGAGGTTCGCGAGCCGCGGGCCTACCTGGTCCGGATCGCGACCCGCAAGGCGATCGACCAGCTCCGGGCCCGGGCCCGGCGGCGCGAGGACTACGTCGGGCCCTGGCTGCCGGAACCCCTGCTGACCGGCCCCGACGTGGCGGCGGACGCCGAGCTGGCCGAGAGCCTGTCGACGGCGATGCTGCTCGTGCTCGAGACGCTCACCCCGACCGAGCGGGCCGTCTTCGTGCTGCGCGAGGTCTTCGCCCTGGACTATGGCGAGCTGGCCGAGGCGGTCGGCAAGACCCCGGCGGCCGTACGCCAGATCGCGCACCGCGCGCGGGAGCACGTGGCCGCACGGCGACCACGCGGCGCCGCCTCCGCCGCGGAGATCCGGACGGCGCTGGCGGCGTTCCAGCGGGCGATCGAGGGGGGCGGCCGGCAGGACTTCGCCGACGTCCTGGCGCCCGACGTGGTGATGC
>CAXTVE010000058.1:8629-12219 GCA_964247485.1 uncultured Propionibacteriaceae bacterium | reverse complement strand
GCTGGCCTGGGCGCTGCGGCGACCGCGTACGCCGAGCGGCGCTCCTCGTGGTCGGTGGTGGCGGCCAAGGCGCTCGCCGCGTACGACTCCGTGCGGTCGGCGGGGCGGCCGGGCCGGTAGCCCGCGGAGCCCGGAGCCGACCCGGCGGGGGGTCAGCCGGTGGCCTCACGGGCCGCCGCCCAGAGGTCGACGCCGGATTCGACGGCATGCTCCTCGATCGCGGCCAGCTCGTCGCCGCTGAGGTCGAGCCGCTGAGCGGCGGCGACGTTGTCCTCGAGCTGCCGCACGCTGCTGGCCCCGATCAGGGTCGAGGTGACCCGGGGGTCCCGCAGCACCCAGGCCAGCGCGAGCTGGGCCAGGGTCTGGCCGCGTCCGCCCGCGATCTCGTTCAGCGCCCGGATGCCGGGCAGCCGCTCCTCGATCGACGCCGGGTCCAGCGACTTGTCCTGGGCGGCCCTCGAGTCGGC
Source organism: uncultured Propionibacteriaceae bacterium (assembly GCA_964247485.1). GTDB lineage: Bacteria > Actinomycetota > Actinomycetes > Propionibacteriales > Propionibacteriaceae > Microlunatus. The sequence continues at coordinate 11,752 of CAXTVE010000058.1, read as the reverse complement.
GGGGACCCCGTCGAGATAGCGGTCGGTGAGCAGGCCCTGGGCCAGCGCGGTGAAGGCGATGCAGCCGACGCCTTCGCGCTCGAGCACGTCGAGCAACTCCGCCTCGATCCAGCGGTTGTACATCGAGTACGAGGGCTGGTGGATCAGCAGCGGGGTGCCGAGGTCGCGCAGGATCGCTGCCGCCCGAGCCGTGTGGGCGGGGGAGTAGGACGACACCCCGACGTAGAGCGCCTTGCCGGCCCGAACGGCCGCGTCGAGTGCACCCATCGTCTCCTCGAGCGGCGTCTCCGGGTCCGGCCGGTGGTGGTAGAAGATGTCGACGTAGTCCAGGTTCAGCCGGCGCAGGGAGGCGTCCAGGCTGGCCGTCAGGTACTTCCGCGAGCCGTGGTCGCCGTACGGGCCGGGCCACATGTCCCAGCCCGCCTTGCTCGAGATCACCAGCTCGTTCCGGTAGGGCGCGAAGTCCTCGGTCAGGATGCGGCCGACGTTGCTCTCGGCCGATCCGTACGGCGGGCCGTAGTTGTTGGCCAGGTCGAAGTGGGTCACGCCGAGATCGAACGCCCGCCGCATGATCGCGCGCTGGGTCTCCACCGGCTTGTCGTCGCCGAAGTTGTGCCAGAAGCCCAGGGAGATGGCCGGCAGCTTCAGCCCGCTGCGGCCGCAGCGGCGGTATGGCTGGACGGAGTAGCGGTCGGGCGCGGCGTCGTAGGTCACGATGGGACGCTACCCACCCGGCCGTGAAGGCCCCGAGCCCCGAGCTACTTGCATGAAGTTGTTTGATTCGACATACTCATGCAACGTGGCGCATCGGGTGGCGGTGGCCGGGGCAACCGGCTATGCAGGTGGAGAGCTGCTCCGCCTGCTGCTCGGGCATCCGGCCGTCGAGGTCGGGGCGGTCACGGCCGGCGCCAGCGCGGGCCGCTCTCTGGGGGAGTCCCAGCCGCAGCTGACCCCGCTGGCCGACCGAGTCGTCGCAGAGACCACGCCCGCGAGCCTGGCCGGGCACGACGTGGTCATCCTGGCCCTGCCGCACGGGGCCTCGGCGCCGCTCGCCGCCGCGCTGCCCCCGGACACCGTGGTCATCGACTGCGGGGCCGACTTCCGGCTCGACGACCCCGAAGACTGGCGGCGGTTCTACAGCACCGAGCACGCCGGCAGCTGGCCCTACGGCCTGCCGGAGCTGCCCGGCCAGCGGGACAAGCTCGCCGGTGCCCGCACCGTCGCCGTGCCCGGCTGCTACCCGACCGCGGCCACCCTCGCCCTGCTGCCGGCCATCACCGGGCGTCTGACCGATGCCCACGACACGGTCGTCGTAGCGGCGAGCGGGCCGTCCGGGGCGGGGCGGGCCCTCAAGCCGCACCTGCTGGGCTCGGAGCTGATCGGCTCGGCCAGCGCGTACGGGGTGGGCGGCGTGCACCGGCACACCCCGGAGCTGCTGCAGAACTTCCGCGCCTGCGGGTCCGACGCGCCGTCGGTCTCCTTCACCCCCGTGTTGGTCCCGATGTCCCGCGGCATCCTCGCCACCTGCACCGCACCGCTGGCCGATCCTGCGTTGACCCCGGACGCCGCGTACGCGGCCTACGCCACCGCGTACGCCGACGAGCCCTTCCTGCACCTGCTGCCCCAGGGTCAGTGGCCGCAGACCCAGTCGGTGCTCGGGGCGAACACCGTGCACGTACAGGTGACCGTCGACCCGGCGGCCGGCCGGCTGGTCGCCGTGGCCGCTCTGGACAACCTGACCAAGGGCACCGCGGGCGGCGCGGTCCAGTGCATGAACCTGGCCCTCGGGCTGCCCGAGACGACCGGGCTCCCGATGGTGGGGTTGGCCCCGTGAGCGTCACGAGCGCCGCCGGCTTCCTGGCCGCCGGCCGGACGGCGGGCCTGAAGTCCAACGGGCAGCGGGACCTGGCCCTGGTGGTCAACACCGGACCGGACTTCGCCGCGGCCGGGGTGTTCACCAGCAACCGGGTCAAGGCGGCACCGGTGCTGTGGTCCCAGCGGGTGCTGTCCGACGGCCGGCTCCGGGCGGTCGTCCTCAACTCGGGCGGGGCGAACGCCTGCACCGGACCCGAGGGGTTCGCCGACACCCACCGGACGGCGGAGCTGGTGGCCGCTGCGTTGCCGGAGGTCGGCGCCATCGACGTCGCGGTGTGCTCGACCGGGCTGATCGGCCTCCGGCTGCCGATGGACAAGGTCGAGTCCGGCATCGCCGCCCTGGCGCCCGAGCTCAGCCCGGCCGGGGGTGCCGATGCGGCCGCCGCGATCATGACCACCGACACGCGGGCCAAGCAGGCCGGCTACGCCGACGAGGGCTGGTGCGTCGGCGGGATGGCCAAGGGTGCGGGGATGCTCGCCCCGGCGCTGGCCACGATGCTCGTGGTGCTGACCACCGACGCCGTGGTCGATCCCGACCGGCTGCAGGACCAGCTCGCGGAGGCCTGCCGGACGACGTTCGCCCGGGTGGACAGTGACGGTTGCATGTCCACCAACGACACGGTGATCCTGATGAGCAGCGGGGCCTCCGGCGTGCGCCCGACCGCCGTCGACTTCACCGCCGCCCTGACCGAGACCTGCCGGGACCTCGCCCAGCAGCTGCTGCGCGACGCCGAGGGGGCCGCCCACGACATCGCGGTCACGGTCCAGTGCGCGGCGTCGGAAGCGGACGCCGTCGAGGTCGGCCGCGCCGTCGCGCGCAGCAACCTGTTCAAGTGCGCCGTCTTCGGCGGCGACCCCAACTGGGGCCGGGTGCTGGCGGCCATCGGCACCACAGCCGCCGACTTCGACCCCGACCGGATCGACATCAGTCTCAACGGCGTCCAGGTCTGCCGGGACGGGGCGGCCGGCGACGCCCGCGAGCTGGTCGACCTGAGTGGCCGGGAGGTCACTGTCGAGGTCAACCTGCGCAACGGCCGGCACAGCGCGACGATCTGGACGAACGACCTGACGTACGACTACGTCAAGGAGAACGCGGAGTACGCGACGTGACTATAGAAGGGGGGACGACCCCCCTTGAACCCCCCGCCGGCGCGCCGGTGCCGAACGGAGGAGTGGCGCGCGCCGAGATCGTGGAAGGGGGGACGACCCCCCTTGAACCCCCCGCCGGCGCGCCGGTGCCGAACGGAG
>CAXTVE010000058.1:0-8529 GCA_964247485.1 uncultured Propionibacteriaceae bacterium | reverse complement strand
GAGTGGCGCGCGCCGAGATCGTGGAAGGGGGGACGACCCCCCTTGGACCCCGCGCCGAGGTCGTTGACGGGGACACGACCCGGGCGCCGCTGTCGCTGGTCGAGAAGGCGTCCATCCTGACCGAGGCGCTGCCCTGGCTGGAGACCTACGCCGGGAAGACCGTGGTCATCAAGTACGGCGGCAACGCCATGGTGGACGAGGACCTGAAACGGGCGTTCGCCTCCGACATCGTCTTCATGAAGCGGTGCGGCGTGCATCCCGTCGTGGTCCACGGCGGCGGGCCGCAGATCACCCAGATGTTGACCCGGCTGGACATCCCCTCGGAGTTCCGCGGAGGGTTCCGGGTGACCAGCCCGGAGGCCATGGAGGTCGTCCGGATGGTGCTGGTCGGCCAGGTCGGCCGGGACCTGGTCGGCCTGATCAACCGCTACAGCACGCTGGCGGTCGGTCTGTCCGGTGAGGACGGCGGCCTGTTCACCGCGACCCGGCGCGGCGCCCTGGTCGACGGGCAGGAGGTGGATCTCGGGCTGGTCGGCGACGTGACCGCCGTCCGGACCGAGGCCGTCCAGGGCCTGATCGACGCCGGCCGGGTCCCGGTGGTCGCCAGCATCGCGCCCGACATCCACGGGGTGGTGCACAACGTCAACGCCGACACCGCCGCCGCCGCGCTCGCTGTCGCGCTGCAGGCCGAGCGGCTGGTCGTGCTCACCGACGTGGAGGGCCTCTACCGCGACTGGCCGTACAGCACCGAGACGATCGCCGAGCTGTCGGCCAGCGAGCTGCGGACGCTGCTGCCGAGCCTGGAGTCCGGCATGGTGCCGAAGATGGAGGCCTGCCTGCGCGCGGTCGAGGGCGGACTGACCCGGGCGACCGTCGCCGACGGGCGGGTGCCGCACGCGCTGCTGCTGGAGATCTTCACCAACGTCGGGATCGGCACGATGGTGACGGCCGACGGCCTGGTCCGGCTGGGCAGCCGGGTCTTCCCGAAGCACGAGCCGATCCCGCCGCACGAGTACGCCAACGGGGAGTTCCAATGGCCGTGAGCGCCGAACCGGCCGTGCTGAGCCGCGAGCTCGCCGGCCCAACTACCGGGTCCGCCCCCGTGCTGGCCGCGTACGCGGACTCGGTGATGAACACCTTCGGTCCGCCGAAGCGGGTCTTCGTCCGGGGCGAGGGCTGCCACGTCTGGGACGCCGACGGCCGCCGCCACCTCGACCTGCTCTCCGGCCTGGCCGTGCTTGCGCTCGGTCACGCCCATCCCACGGTGCTGGCGGCGGTCACCGGGCAGATCGCGACCCTCGGCCACGTGTCCAACTTCTTCGCCACCCCCGCTCAGGTCGCCCTCGCGGGCCGGCTCGGGGCGATGACCGGCGGCGCCGATCCCAGGGTCTTCTTCACCAACTCCGGCACCGAGGCCAACGAGGCCGCCTTCAAGATCACCCGGATGACCGGTCGGACCCGCATCGTGGCCGCTGAGGGCGCCTTCCACGGCCGCTCGATGGGCGCCCTGGCCCTCACCCACAACCCGAAGTACCGCCTGCCCTTCGAGCCGCTGCCCGGCGACGTCATCTTTGTCCCCTACGGCGATGCGGACGCCCTGGCTGCCGCCGTCGACGACACCGTCGCCGCCGTGGTGCTGGAGCCAATCCAGGGTGAGAACGGGGTCGTCGTGCCCCCGCCCGGCTACCTGGCGGCGGCCCGGCGGGTCTGCGACGCGTACGGCGCCCTGCTCTGGATGGACGAGGTGCAGACCGGCATGGGCCGCAGCGGCTGCTGGCTGGTGCACGTCGCGGAGGGGGTCACCGCCGACCTCGTGACGGTGGCCAAGGGGCTCGGCAACGGCTTCCCGATCGGGGCCTGCCTGGCCACCGGCCGGGCCGCGACCCTGCTCGGCCCGGGCAGCCACGGCAGCACGTTCGGCGGCAACCCGGTGGCCGCCATCGCCGGGCTGGCGATCATCGCCGTGATCGAGCGGGACGGCCTGCTCGAGCGGGCGAGCGAGCTGGGCACCTACCTGAGTGCGGCGATCACCGGGCTCGGCCACCCGACCATCACCGGTGTACGCGGTCGCGGCCTGCTGCGCGGCGTCACGTTGGCCGCCCCGGTGGCGGCGGCGGTCGCCGACGCCGCCCTGGACGCCGGGTTCATCGTCAACGCGCCCCGGCCCGACGTGCTCCGGCTGGCCCCGCCGCTGGTCGTCACCGCCGCGCAGCTGGACACCTTCGTCGCGGCCCTGCCCGATCTGCTCGACGGGGCGGTCCCGTGATGCTGCGCCACTTCCTGGCCGACGACGACCTGACCGCCGCCGAACAGGCCACCGTGCTGGAGCTCGCCGCGACGCTCAAGGCCGACCCGTACGCGCTCACCCCGCTGGCGGGCCCACGCAGCGTCGCCCTGCTGTTCGACAAGCCCACCCTGCGCACCCAGTCCTCCTTCAGCGCCGGCATCGCCGAGCTGGGCGGGTTCCCGATGGTGGTGGACGGCCGGCTCGCCCAGATCGGGGTCCGCGAGTCGATCGCCGACACCGCCCGGGTGCTGGGCCGGCAGTGTGCCGCCATCGTCTGGCGGACCGCCGGCCAGGAGCGGATCGAGGAGCTGGCCGCATGGGCCGGGGTACCGGTGGTCAACGCCCTGACCGACCGCTACCACCCCTGCCAGGCGCTGGCCGACCTGATGACCGTCCGGGAGCACCGCGGCGGGCTGGCCGGGCTGACTCTGGCCTACCTCGGCGACGGCGGGAACAACGTCGCCCACTCCTACCTGCTGGCCGGCGCCCTGGCCGGACTGCACCTGCGGATCGGTGCGCCGGCCGCCTTCTCGCCCGACCCGGAGATCGTGGCTCGGGCCACGGCGCTCGCCGGCGCGTCCGGGGGCAGCGTGCGGGTCACCGAGTCGCCCACCGACGCCGTGGCCGGCGCCGACGTCGTCGCCACCGACACCTGGGTCTCCATGGGCACCGAGGCCGACGGCCGGGACCGGACGACCCCGTTCCGGCCGTACGCGGTGACCGCCGAGCTGCTGGCCGGGGCCCCGGACGCGATCGTGGTGCACTGCCTGCCGGCGCACCGGGGCCAGGAGATCGCCGCTGACGTGCTCGACGGTCCGCGGTCGGTGGTCTGGGACCAGGCCGAGAACCGGCGCCACGTGCAGAAGGCCCTGCTGGCCTTCCTCCTGGACGAGCAGGGCCCATCGACCAGCTCAGGGAGTATCGGATGACCGTCACGAGCCCCGGGGTCAGCCGCACCGCGCGCCTGGCCAAGATCATCGAGCTGGTGCAGGGCCGTGAGATCCGGTCGCAGACCGAGCTCGCCGAGCTGCTGTCCGCCGGCGGCGTGCACGTCACCCAGGGCACGCTCTCCCGCGACCTGGTCGAGGTGGGCGCGGTCCGCGTGCGCGGCTCGAGGGGCCAGCTGGTCTACGCCGTCCCCGGTGAGGGCGGCGACCGCAGCCCTCAGGCGGGGGAGCAGGTCACCTTCGCCGCGCGGCTGGCCCGGGTCTGTCACGAGGTGCTGGTCTCGGCCGACGCCTCGGCCAACCTGGTGGTGCTGCGCACCCCGCCCGGTGCCGCGCAGTACCTCGCCTCCGCGGTGGACCACGTCGACGCCCCCGACATCCTCGGCACCATCGCCGGCGACGACACCCTGCTGCTGATCACCCGCGCCCCCGACGGCGGCCGCGCGACCGCCGACCGATTCCTGGCCATGAGTCGTACCGGCCGGACTCCCGACGATCCCCCCCGGATGACCGCCGGGGGAGACGACCCCCCCGAACCCCCCCGTACAAGCAACGAGAAGGAACAATCATGAGCGACCGCATCGTGCTGGCGTACTCCGGCGGCCTGGACACCTCCGTCTGCATCGGCTGGCTGTCCGAGGAGACCGGGCAGGAGGTGGTGGCCGTCGCCGTCGACGTCGGCCAGGGCGGCGAGGACATGGAGGTGATCCGCCAGCGGGCCCTGGCCTGTGGGGCCGTCGAGGCCGTGGTCGTCGACGCGCGGGACGAGTTCGCCGAGGACTTCTGCCTGCCCGCGCTGCGGGCCAACGCCCTCTACATGGACCGCTACCCCCTGGTCAGCGCCCTGTCCCGGCCGCTGATCGTGCGGCACCTGGCCGCCGCGGCCCGGACCCACGGGGCCAGCGTCGTCTCGCACGGCTGCACCGGCAAGGGCAACGACCAGGTCCGGTTCGAGGTCGGTATCGCCAACCTGGCCCCGCACCTGCGGGTGATCGCGCCCGTGCGGGACTACGCGTGGACCCGGGAGAAGGCGATCGCGTACGCCGACGAGCGCGGACTGCCGATCGCCACCAGCAAGCGGTCGCCCTACTCGATCGACCAGAACGTCTGGGGCCGGGCCGTGGAGACCGGCTTCCTGGAGGACATCTGGAACGCCCCGATCGAGGAGGTCTACGACTACACCGCCGACCCCACGGTGGCGCGGGAGCCCGACGAGGTGACGATCACCTTCGAGGCCGGGGTGCCGATCGCGCTCGACGGGGAGAAGGTGTCGATGCTGGAGGCGATCCAGCTGCTCAACGAGCGCGCCGGCGCCCAGGGCATCGGCCGGCTGGACATGGTCGAGGACCGGCTGGTCGGGATCAAGAGCCGCGAGATCTACGAGGCGCCGGGCGCGATCGCCCTGATCACCGCGCACATGGAGCTGGAGAACGTCACGGTCGAGCGGGAGCTGGCCCGGTACAAGCGGAGCGTCGACCAGCGCTGGGGCGAGCTGGTCTACGACGGTCAGTGGTACTCCCCGCTCAAGCGCGCGCTGGACACCTTCATCGACGAGGCCCAGCGGGCGGTCACCGGTGAGATCCGGATGGTGCTGCACGGCGGGCGGGCCACGGTCACCGGGCGGAGCAGCGAGGTCGGGCTCTACGACTTCGGGCTGGCCACCTACGACGCGGGGGACACCTTCGACCAGTCGCAGGCCCGCGGGTTCATCGAGATCTACGGCATGTCGAGCAAGCTCGCCGCGCGGCGCGACGCGGGCCTGCTCTAGGTGGCAGGGGAGCACACCGGTCGGCTGTGGGGCGGGCGGTTCGCCGACGGGCCCGCCGCGGCCATGTTCGCGCTCAGCCGGTCGACGCACGTCGACTGGCGGCTGGCGCCGTACGACGTGGCCGGCTCGCGGGCGCATGCCCACGCACTCCACCGGGCCGGACTGCTCACCGAGGACGAGCTGGCCGGCATGGTTGCCGCGCTGGACCAGCTGGCCGCGGAGGTGGCCACGGGCTCGCTGACCCCGGCGTCGACCGACGAGGACGTACACGGGGCGCTGGAGCGCCGGCTGACCGAGGTCGTCGGGCTCGATCTCGCCGGGCGGCTACGGGCGGGACGCTCCCGGAACGACCAGATCGCCACCCTGCTGCGGCTCTACCTCCGGGACGCGCTGCGCGATCTGGCGACCGGGGTGCAGGAGGTCGTGGGCGCGCTGTCCGAGCAGGCCCGGACCCATCTCGGGGTGGCGATGCCGGGGCGGACGCATCTGCAGCCCGCACAGCCGGTGCTGCTGTCGCACCACCTGCTCGCCCACGGTTGGGCGCTGCTGCGCGACGTGGACCGGATGCGTGACCTGGACCGCCGGCTGGCGCTCAGCCCGTACGGGTCGGCCGCACTCGCCGGCACCTCGCTGGGCCTGGACCCGGGCTACGTCGCCGAGCAGCTCGGGTTCGCGGGCAGCGTGGCCAACTCGATCGACGGCACCGCGGCGCGAGACGTGGCCGCCGAGGCGGCGTACGTCCTCGCCCAGGTCGGGGTGGACCTCTCCCGGCTCAGCGAGGAGGTCGTCCTCTGGTGCACCCCGGAGTTCGGCTTCGTCACGCTGGCCGATGCCTGGTCGACCGGGTCCAGCATCATGCCGCAGAAGAAGAACCCCGACGTGGCCGAGCTGGCCCGGGGCAAGGCCGGGCGGCTGATCGGCAACCTGACCGGTCTGCTGGCCACGCTCAAGGGCCTGCCCCTGGCGTACAACCGCGACCTGCAGGAGGACAAGGAGCCGGTCTTCGACTCGGTGGACCAGCTCCGGCTGCTGCTGCCGGCGGTGGCCGGGCTCGTGTCGACGCTGACCTTCCACCCGGAGCGGCTGGAGGCTCTCGCGCCGCGCGGCTTCGCCCTGGCCACGGATCTGGCCGACTGGCTGGTGCGCCGGCGGGTGCCTTTCGCCGAGGCGCACGAGATCGCCGGTGCGGCGGTGCGATACTGCGAGCAGCGGGGGATCGACCTCCCGGAGCTGACCGTCGAGCAGCTGCCCGAGATCTCGCCGCACCTGACGGCCGACGTGCTGGGTGTGCTGACGGCGCACGGCTCGATCGAGAGCCGAGACGGCCGGGGTGGCACGGCCACGGCCGCCGTCAAGGACCAGCTGGCCGAGATGGAGACCGAGATCGGCCGGCTCGCCGCCTGGGTGTCGCCGGCTCGCTAGGCCTTTCGTCCACCTGCCGAAGCGACACCGTCGAGTGCGGGCCCCGGAGCGGCCGACGGAAAACACCCGACCCCACCCGGATGAAGTGGGACACTTCCTCCCGTGACTGATGTGCTGGACGAGCTGACGTGGCGGGGCCTGGTGGCCCGGTCGACCGATGAGGAGGCGCTGCGCGCTCACCTGGCCGCCGGGCCGGTCACCTTCTATGTCGGCTTCGATCCGACGGCGCCGAGCCTGCACTTCGGCAACCTGGTCCAGCTCATGGTGGCCCGGCACCTCCAGGCCGCCGGGCACCGCCCGCTGCTCCTGGTCGGCGGCTCCACGGGTCTGATCGGCGACCCGAAGGAGACCAGCGAGCGGGCGCTGAACAGCGCCGAGACCGTCGCGGCCTGGGTGGAGCGGATCCGCCAGCAGGTGGAGCGCTACGTCGACTTCACGGGGCCGGCGGCGGCCCGGATCGTCAACAACCTGGACTGGACCGGACCCATGCCGGTCCTGGAGTTCCTCCGCGACGTCGGCAAGCACTTCCCGGTCAACCGGATGCTGGCCCGGGACGTGGTCCGCACCCGCCTCGAGGAGGGCATCTCCTTCACCGAGTTCTCCTACGTGCTGCTGCAGTCGCTGGACTACCGCGAGCTGTACCGCAGTCATGGCTGCACGCTGCAGTTCGGCGGCAGCGACCAGTGGGGCAACATCACCGCCGGGGTCGAGCTGGTCCGGCGGTCCGACGGGGCCCGGGTGCACGCGCTGGCCACCCCGCTGCTGACCAAGGCCGACGGGAGCAAGTTCGGCAAGACCGAGTCGGGTACGGTCTGGCTCGACCCACAGATGACCTCGCCGTACGCGTTCCACCAGTTCTTCCTGAACTCCGAGGACGAGAAGGTGGTGGAGTACCTGAAGGTCTTCAGCCCGCGGGGCCGGGAGGAGATCGAGGACCTGGCGCGGCGGACCGCCGAGCACCCGGAGCGGCGGGAGGCGCAGAAGGCGCTGGCCGACGACGTGACCGACCTGGTGCACTCGCAGGCCGAGCGCGCGGCGGCCGTGGCCGCTGCGTCGGCCCTGTTCGGGCGGGCGTCGCTGACGGACCTGGACGAGGCCACCCTGGCCGGCGTGGTGGCAGAGGTCGGCGGGGCCCAGGTGCCGGGAACGCCCGGCGGCGTGTCGATCGTCGAGCTGCTCGTCCACAGTGGCGTCGTGGGCAGCCGGGGCGCGGCCCGCCGGGCGATCAGCGAGGGCGGGGCCTACCTGAACAACGCGCGGGTCACCGACCCGGACGCCGTACTGGCGGCCGATGACCTGCTGTACGAGCGGTTCGTCATCCTCCGTCGCGGCAAGAAGACCGTGGGCGCAGTCACTGTTGACTGAGGCCCGGTCGGCGCGTAATGTAGACCAAGCCTCATCGGGGTGCAGGACACCGCAGGACTGCGGCGGCCGACCCGGAGGAACCCACTGGAACGAGACACCGGTGCAACCGCGCTCGCAAGGGCTCGATGGCTCCGGATCGGCTCGGTACGGAGGGGCAAGGACGGCCAGAACCCAGATTTGACCCGGGTTGGCCCACCTTGTAAAGTAAGTCGAGTTGCCCCAAGCCGAGGGAAATCCCCGGTACGGTGTGCGCCCGAAGCTTGAGAACTCAACAGTGTGCTTAAAAGTCAATGCCAAATAATGCACTAACCCCGTGCTCATGGGGTGGCGTTCGCGTCTCCTGATGAGTTCGGATTCCTTTGATTGATTGACAGATAGATCCAGCAATGGATCCTCTTGTCAGCGATCGAACTAGTTGACTGAAAAGCTCCGGTCCTGGTGACCGGCGCGCATCAGATAAATTTCAACGGAGAGTTTGATCCTGGCTCAGGACGAACGCTGGCGGCGTGCTTAACACATGCAAGTCGAACGAACCACAGACCTTCGGGTCTGTGGTGAGTGGCGAACGGGTGAGTAACACGTGAGCAACCTGCCCTTGACATCGGAATAACAGCTGGAAACAGCTGCTAATACCGGATACGACCTTCGATGGCATCATCTGGAGGTGGAAAGTTCTGGCGGTCAAGGATGGGCTCGCGGCCTATCAGCTTGTTGGTGAGGTAACGGCTCACCAAGGCTTC
>CAXTVE010000057.1:1641-12228 GCA_964247485.1 uncultured Propionibacteriaceae bacterium | reverse complement strand
CGCCGGAGCAACGCCCCGGAACCCGGACCCGGCACCGGTATGGGCGACCAGCAGCAGCAACAACAACAGGCCTGCGGATGGCCGCTGTGCTGAGCCGGATCGCGGAGTCGATGTTCTGGATCGGCCGCTACGTGGAGCGGGCCGAGGACACGGCGCGGCTGCTGCAGACCCACCTGCGGCTGCTGGTCGAGGACACCAGCTCGGGCGAGGTCGACGCCTGCCGCAACCTGCTCGCCCTGATGAACGTCGACCACCTGGAGCAGCCGACGATCACCGACCTGCTGCGGGTGCTCGGCTACGACCGCAGCGAATCCACCTCGATCTCCTCCTGCTGGGCCGCGGCCCGGGACAACGCCCGCCGGGCCCGGGAGGTGATCCCGCTCGACCTGTGGGAGAGCATCAACACGACCTGGCACGGGCTGCCGCGGGAGCCGTTCGGGGTGGCCGGTGCCCACACCTTCCTCAACTGGGCCCGGGAGCGCAGCGCGCTGTTCACCGGCATCGCCCGCGGCATCATGGTCCGCGACGACGGCTGGCAGTTCATGTCCATGGGCCGCTCGCTCGAGCAGGTCGACATGACCTCGCGGATGGTCGCGTCGGGCTCGCTGAGCACCGGCAGCACCCAGTGGCCGGCGGTGCTGCGCGGCTGCGGCGGCCACGACGCGTTCCTGCGGACCTACCGGGGGCTGCACAGCGACCGGGGCGCGGCGGAGTTCCTGATCACCGACGCCCGGTTCCCGCGGTCGATCATGCACGGGCTGGTCGCCGCGTCGGACAGCCTGCGCCGGGTGACCAACAACAACATGCTCGCCGCCCGCCAGTCCGAGGTGGCCGCCCGGGCGCTCGGGCAGCTGCGGGCCAAGCTCGAGTACGCCGAGGTCGACGAGCTGCTGCACAACCTCAACGCCGAGATGGCCGAGGTGCAGGAGGTGGCCGCGCAGGTGACCAGCGTGGTGGCCACCAACTACTTCGCCGCCGCCGAGCCCGCCGCCTGGATCACCGAGAGGACCCGCTAGTGCCGGGGCAGTCAGGGGGCCGAGCATGCGGCTGAGCATCGACCACCGGACCGGGTTCCGCTACGCCAGCAAGGTGAAGTCCTCCTACAACGAGGCCCGGATGACCCCGGCCACCACCGAGCACCAGACGGTGTGGAGCAGCCGGGTCAGCATCGAGCCGGCGGCCTGGAGCTTCACCTACCCCGACTACTGGGGCAGCGTGGTCACCACCTTCGAGCTGCATGAGCCGCACTCGGAGCTCACCGTGCACGCGCAGGGGGTGGTGGAGACCCGGGGCGACGACCTGGCCTGGGACGCCGACCGCCGGGTCGCCCCCAACGACCTCGGCTGGCCGGCCCTGCGCGACCGCGGGGTGATCGACACCATGGCCGAGTTCCTGGTCGTCAACGACCGGACCCGGGCGCCGGACGAGCTGCTCGCCCTGGCCGCGGAGTACGCCGACGCCCCGCCCCGGCTCGCCGGGCTCGATGTCTGTGGGCTGATCCACGAGCGGCTGGCGTACGAGCGCGGCTCGACGGGGGTGAACAGCACCGCGGGCGAGGTGTGGGAGCTCGGCCAGGGGGTGTGCCAGGACTTCTCCCACGTGGCGCTGGGCGCCCTGCGCTCGATCGGGCTGCCGGCCCGCTACGTCTCCGGCTACCTGCACCCGCAGCCCGGGGAGGCCAACCGGACCGTGGTCGGGGAGAGCCACTCCTGGGTGGAGTGGTGGTGCGGGTCCTGGGTGGCGTACGACCCCACGATGCGTCGGCGGCTGACCGACGCGTACGTCCGGATCGGCCAGGGCCGCGACTACAGCGATGTCGCACCGTTGCGCGGCACCTACTCCGGCGGCGAGTCGCAGATGTTCGTGACGGTGGAGATGACTGAGCTGGGGTAGTCGCTACTGTCTGCTCATGAGTAACTACGGGCAGCAGCCGCCCTACGGGCAGAACCCCAACCCCTACGGGCAGCAGCAGCCGCCGTACGGTGCTCCGCAGCCCCCGCCCTACGGGCAGCCGTCCGCCCCGACGAGGCCGGGTCAGCCGCCGTACGGCGCCCCGCCCCAGCAGGGTTACGGTGCTCCGCAGCCGGGTTACGGTGCTCCCCAGCCGTATGGCGCTCCGCAGCCGGGCCAGTGGACGCCGCAGCCGCCGGTCGCCAAGAAGCCGACGCTGATCACCCGGCCCCTGCCGGTGGTCACGATGGAGTTCCTGCCTGGTCGGGAGATCTCCGAGGTGATGGGCGAGGTCGTCGGCGTGGTGGCGCGGACGCGGGAGCTGCGGCCGGACCTGCGCAGCGGCAACCCGGTCGACGGCTACGTGACCATGCTGACCGAGTCGCGGCAGGACGCGGTGACGCGGCTGGTCGAGATGGCCGAGGCAGCCGGGGCCGACGCCGTCCGCGCGACCAGCTCGGCCTGCCGCGCCACCACCCCGCCCCGCCGCGAGGGGCCCGCGTCCGGCCCGGCGGGGCGGCTGGGCGCCCGCGCGGGCGACGACGACATCCCTGAGGAGGACACCCCGACGAGCACCGCCCAGCGCACCGACGAGGGCGCCGGCGGGGGTGGCTCGTCGGCGAGCCAGTGGCCGCCGAGCTCGTGGCCCTCCAGTAGCTGACCCGACGACCCGAGGAGGCGACCACCATGGCCGCGAAGAAGAAGGCGGCGCCGAAGCCGGCGCTGGACGACGACACCAAGCGTAAGTTCCGCGAGGCCCTGGAGGCCAAGCACGGCCGCGAGTCCGAGGGCGAGGCGCACCTCGACGGCGGGCCCGGTGCCACCCAGGCCCACGGCCCGGCGGACACCAAGCGGACGTTCAGCCGCCGCAAGACCGGCTAGCCAGCTCAGCGAACGACCGACCCGCGCGGCCGTCAGGGTCAGGTTCCGCGAGGGCCGGGCAGCGCGGGGTGACGGCTGGTCGGGTCGGTCTCGGCGATGCGGGTCAGCAGCGACCGCAGCTGCTGCACCTCGGCGGCTCCGACGGACCGGTCGAGCCAGTCGTCGAAGGCCGCGATGACGTGCTGCCCGACCTGAATCGCCTGCCACCCCCGATCAGTCAGGGTCACCGTCCGGACCCGCCGGTCCCCCTCGTCCTGGGCGACCATGACATAGCCCTGGCGCATCAGGTAGCGGATCAGCTCACCGACCGCCTGCTTGGTCATCCTGGTCCGCCGGGCCAGCTCGCTCACCCGGGTCCCGCCGGGGTCGATCGTCATGAAGATCGGCGCGTGAGCGGCCCGCAGATCCGCGAGACCGGCTTCCCGGAGAGCGCCGTCCAGCTCGGCCGACAAGCGCTGGCCGGCCGCGCTGACCAGCGAACCCAGGGGCGTGGGCCGCGAGAGGAACGGATTAGTAAGGGGCTTGACCATTCGGCCCTCCTCGACTATCTTGGTAAAGAACCTTACCAAAGAGATGGGGTGTCTCCGATGGATCGAGCACGGCGGACCGCTGGTCTGCTCTGGGTCGCCCTGGGCCTGATGGTGCAGCTCGTCCAGGCCGCGCGTGGGGTCGTCCCGGGACCCGTGACGGCGCTTCTCATCGTCGTCACGGTCAGTCTCGCTGCCGCGACGGCGCTACGTCACCGCCGGCCGCGGGTGGCCTGGTTCGTCGGCTGGGTGACGGCGGCGCTGCTCGGTCTGGACTTTCTCGGCGCCGTCGCCGACCGGTTCGGCGTGTTCGGCGGCGCGGCTTCACCGGGCGTCTCCTGGGGCAGCTGGCCGGCCTTCGTCGACTACACCCGGGTGCTGCTCCCCGATGCGGTGGCGTACGCGGCCCCGGGAGCCGCCGCCCTGGCCACGCTCGTCGAGATCGGCCTCGCCGGCTGGCTGTTGTCGGGTTGGCAGCGACGCTGGGCGGGCAAGGCGGCGGCCGGCCTGCTCGTCGTCTATCTCGTCACGATGGCGACCGCCCTCGGCTGGGCCAGCGTCGCCCAGTTCGCCGTCCCGGTCCTGGCCGGCGGCGCCCTGCTCGTCTCGGCCACACCGGCCCGCCTCCGCCCGACCCCGAACGGCGCACCCGGCCCCGCGGTCCAGCTGGCGTGACCGTCGCCGCCCTCCCGGATCGTCGCCGACGAGCGCCTCCCGGGATCGGAACCTATGCCGGCATAGGTTTCAGCGAGTCAGCGGAGGCGGACGCGGATGCCGTCGGGGCCGGGGACGAACTCGACGGCCGACAGGTTGTCGACGACGGCGTCGGCGTCCAGGTCCTCGCGCTTGGTCGTGGTGACCACCGCCAGAGTGGAGCAGCCCGCGGCGTGGGCGGCCTTCAGGCCCATCGGGGCGTCCTCGACCACCAGGCACCGGGTCGGGTCGACACCGAGCTTCTCGGCCGCGACCAGGAACGGCTCCGGGTCCGGCTTGCCCCGGGTCACGTCATCGGCGGTGACCAGCGTGGACGGCGGGACCAGCCCGGCCGCCCCGATGCGGGCCTGGGCCAGCGGGACGGTGCACGACGTGGCGATCGCGTTCGGCGCGCCGGCCAGTGAGCGCAGCGCCTCGGCCGCGCCGGGCAGCACCACGATGTCGTGCACGTCGGCCAGCTCGAGCTCGTTGATCCGGGCGATCGCCGCCTCCTGCCGCTCGGCCGGCAGGACCAGCCGGACCACGCTCGCGGACGGGATGCCGTGGTGGCTGCCCAGCTCGTCCGCCGTCAGGCCCATCTCGATGGCCCACGTCGTCCAGGCCCGGACCACCGCCGGTGTGGAGTCGATCAGCGTGCCGTCCATGTCGAAGATGACGGCCGCGAACACCTCGTCGGCCAGCCGACCCAACCCCACCGCGTACGCCTTCCCTGTGCCCTGCGTTCATCCGCCGCACAACACCTTACCCAGCCGGGCTCTTGTCTGAGTGAGTGCTCACTCACTATGCTCGGTCCGTGAGCCGAGCCACCCCCCTGCCGCCGGACGAGCGGCGCGCTGCGCTGATCGCCGCAACCGAGCCGCTGCTGGAGGAGTTCGGCCGAGACGTCAGCACCAAGCAGATCGCCGAGGCCGCCAACGTCGCCGAGGGCACGATCTTCCGGGCCTTCTCGACCAAGGAGGCGCTCATCGACGCCGTGCTGGAGGACGTCTTCGATGTGCAGCGGACGTGCGACGAGCTGCTCGCGATCGATGTGGACCTGGGCCTCGAGGCCCGGCTGATCGAGGCCGCCGGCATCCTGCAGGCCCGGCAGCGACGGGTCTTCGCCCTCTTCCACTCCATGCGCATCCGACCCCGCCACGACCACCAGGACCTCCGGGACAAGGGACGCCGCGACAACGAGCGGCTCGACGCCGCCCTGGTCGCGGTGATCGGCCAGTACGCCGACCGGCTGCGGGTGCCTCCTCCCGAGGCGGCCCGGGCGCTCCGGGCCGTCACGTTCGCCCTGACCCACCCCATGCTCGGCAATGACGGCGGCAGCGAGCCACACCTGATCGTCGACCTGCTGCGCCACGGGATCGAGGGGGCCGCCTGATGCTGGTTCCCCTGCTCCGCCAGTTCCTGCGGCCCTACCGCCGGCTGCTCGGCCTGCTGCTGGTGCTGACCCTGATCGGCTCCATGGCGTCGCTGTTCCTGCCCAGCCTGAACGCGGCCATCATCGACGAGGGCGTGGCCCGCGGCGATACCGGCTACATCTGGAGCACCGGCGGCACCATGCTGGCGGTCAGCCTGGTGCAGATCGCCTGCACGATCGCCGGCACCTACCTCGGGGCCCGGGTCGGGATGAGCTTCGGCCGCGACCTGCGCGGCGCGATCTTCGACCGCGTACTCGCCTTCTCCGCCCGCGAGGTCAACCGCTTCGGCGCCCCGTCGCTGATCACCCGCACCACCAACGACGTGCAGCAGGTCCAGATGCTGGTGCTGATGTCGTCCACCATGCTGCTCTCGGCGCCGATCACCATGGTCGGCGGCGTGGTGATGGCCCTGCGCGAGGACGTCGGGCTGTCCTGGCTGGTCGCCGTGGCCATGCCGGTGCTGGCCGGGGCGATCGCCCTGGTCGTGGTGCGGATGCGGCCACTCTTCCGGATCATGCAGGACCGGATCGACACCGTGAACCGGGTGCTGCGGGAGCAGATCACCGGCATCCGGGTGGTGCGCGCGTTCGTGCGCGAGCCCTACGAGTCCACGCGGTTCGCGGTGGCCAACGGTGAGCTGAGTGACGTGGCCATCACCGTCGGCCGGCTGCAGGCGTCGCTGTTCCCGATCGTGATGCTGATCCTCAACATCTCCAGCGTCGCCGTGCTTTGGTTCGGCGCGATGCGGATCGCGTCCGGGGAGATGCAGATCGGGTCGCTGACCGCCTTCCTCTCCTACCTGGTGCAGATCCTGTTCTCGGTGATGATGGCCACCTTCCTGCTGATGATCGCCCCCCGGGCGGCGGTGTCGGCCGACCGGATCGGCGAGGTCCTCCAGACCGAGTCCTCGGTCGTGCTGCCCACGGCCCCGGTGACCGCGCTGCCGGGCCGCGCCACGGTGGAGTTCGAGCAGGCCGAGTTCACCTATCCCGGGGCGGAGTCCCCGGTGGTCTGCCACGTCAACCTGACCGCCCGGCCCGGGCAGACCACGGCGATCATCGGGTCCACCGGCGCCGGTAAGTCGACGTTGATCTCGCTGATCCCGCGGCTGTTCGACGCGACCCGCGGCACGGTGCGGGTGGACGGGGTCGACGTACGCGAGATCGACCCGGACCTGCTGTGGAGCCGGATCGGGCTGGTGCCGCAGAAGCCGTTCCTGTTCTCCGGCACGGTGGCCAGCAACCTGCGCTACGGCAACCCGGACGCGACCGACGACGAGCTCTGGCACGCGCTGCGGGTCGCCCAGGCCGAGGACTTCGTCCGCGCCATGCCGGGCGGGCTGGAGGCCGCGATCAGCCAGGGCGGCAGCAACGTGTCCGGCGGGCAGCGGCAGCGGCTCTCCATCGCCCGGGCCCTGGTCAAGCGTCCCGAGATCTACGTCTTCGACGACTCGTTCTCCGCGCTCGACGTGACCACCGACGCCCGCCTCCGCGCCGCGCTCAAGGCGGAGACCACCGACGCAGCCGTGATCCTGGTCGGCCAGCGGGTCGCCACCATCGCCGACGCGGACCAGATCGTGGTGCTCGAGCACGGCCAGGTCGTCGGCGTCGGAACCCACACCGAGCTGCTCGAGACCTGTCCGACGTACGCGGAGATCGTCGACTCCCAGCTCAGCGCGACCGAGACCGAAGGGGCGATGGCATGAGCGGCAACGGAGTGACCCCCGCCAAGGCGCCCGAGCGCCCGAAGTACGGGCCCGCCGGTGGGCAGGCCGGTCCCCGAATGTTCGGCGGCCAGAGCACGGGCGAGAAGTCGTTGAACTTCCTGCCCTCGTTCCGGCGGCTGCTGGGGCACCTGGTCCCGGAGCGACTGGCCCTGGTCTGGGTCTTCCTGCTGGCCATCACCGGCATCGCCGCCAACGTGATCGGGCCGTTGATTCTCGGCCGGGCCACCGACGTGATCTTCACCGGCGTGGTCGGGCAGAGCCTGCCCGCCGGCCTCACCAAGGAGCAGGCGGTCGCCCAGCTCCGTGCCGCGGGCAACAACACCTACGCCGACCTGGTCAGCCGGCTCGACGTGGTGCCCGGTCAGGGTGTCGACTTCGGCGCCCTCGGACGGCTGCTGCTGTTCGCCCTCGCCCTCTACGTCGTCGCCGCCGCCTTCGCCTGGCTGCAGGGCTACCTGCTCAACGGCGCGGTCCAGCGCTCGGTCTACCGGCTGCGCAACGAGGTGGAGGCCAAGATCAACCGGCTGCCGCTCGGGTACTTCGACCGGCAGACCCGGGGCGAGCTGCTCAGCCGGGTGACCAACGACATCGACAACGTGGCCACGGCGCTGCAACAGACGCTCAGCCAGCTGCTCACCTCGCTGCTCACCGTGCTCGGGGTGACCGTGATGATGCTCGTGGTCTCGCCATTGCTGTCGCTGATCGCCCTGGTCACCATCCCGGTGTCGATCCTGGTCACCACGGTGATCGGCAAACGGTCGCAGCGGCTGTTCATGGCCCAGTGGAAGGCGACCGGCGAGCTCAACTCCCACATCGAGGAGGCCTTCAGCGGTCACTCGCTGGTCAAGGTCTTCGGTCGGCAGCGCGAGGTCGCCGCCGAGTTCGCCGGACGCAACGATCGGGTGTACCGGTCCGCCTTCGGGGCGCAGTTCGTCTCCGGGCTGATCATGCCGACGATGTTCTTCATCGGGAACCTGAACTACGTGGCGATCGCCGTGGTCGGCGGGCTGCGGGTGGCCAGCGGCACCATGAACCTCGGGGACGTGCAGGCCTTCATTCAGTACACCCGGATGTTCACCCAGCCGCTGACCCAGCTGGCGTCGATGGCCAACCTGCTGCAGTCCGGTGTCGCGTCGGCGGAGCGGGTGTTCGAGGTGCTGGACGAGTCCGAGCAGTCGGCCGAGGCGACGGGAACGCTGCCGCCGACCCGGGGCCGGGTGGCGTTCGAGCACGCCTCGTTCTCCTACGACCCCGACCGTCCGCTGATCACGGACCTGGACCTGGTCGCGGAGCCCGGCCGGACGGTGGCCATCGTCGGACCGACCGGCGCCGGCAAGACCACCCTGGTGAACCTGATCATGCGGTTCTACGAGCTGGACGCCGGCCGGATCACCCTGGACGGGGTCGACATCGCGTCCGTGCCGCGGGCCGCGCTGCGCAGCGAGATCGGGATGGTGCTGCAGGACACCTGGCTGTTCTCGGGCACCATCTGGGACAACATCGCCTACGGGCGGCCGGACGCGACGCAGGCCGAGATCCGGGCGGCGGCGGAGGCGACCTACGTCGACCGCTTCGTGCATGCGCTGCCCGACGGCTACGACACGGTGATCGACGAGGAGGGCAGCAACGTCAGCGCGGGTGAGAAGCAGCTGATCACCATCGCCCGCGCCTTCCTGGCCGACCCGGCGCTGCTGATCCTGGACGAGGCCACCAGCTCGGTGGACACCCGGACCGAGGTGCTGGTGCAGCGGGCGATGGCCCGGCTGCGCTCGGATCGGACCAGCTTCGTGATCGCGCACCGGCTGTCCACCATCCGCGACGCCGACGTGATCTTGGTGATGGAGGCGGGCCGGATCGTGGAGCAGGGGTCGCACCGCGAGCTGCTGGAGGCCCGCGGCGCCTACTTCGAGCTCTACTGCTCGCAGTTCGCCGGCGCCGTCGAGGCCGCTGCGGGCTGACACCCGACGACGCGAGGCGGACCATGGTGCTCACGCAGCTCCTGCGGGTGCTCCTGCAGCTGACCGCAGGAGCGTTCGCCGGCGCCTGCCTCTACATCCTGCTGGTGCAGCAGCCGGCCCGGATGGCGCTGGGTCCGGCCCGGGCCCTCGACGACTTCCGGGCCACCATCCCCCGGGCGGAGAGGCTGCAGGCCCCGCTGCTCATCGCCTGCCTGGCGGCCATCGCCCTCCATCTCCTGTTGGCGTTCAGCTGGCCGGTGGCTGTCGGCGGGGCGCTGATGCTCGCGGTCCTCGGGCAGACGATTCGCACCGTGCTGCCCATCAACCGGCGCCTGCTGGCGGGAGCCGCCGCTGACCACGTCGCCGAGGCCGGGGACGCACTGTCGCGGTGGGGCCGGCTGCACGCGGTCCGCACAGGGGTCGCGGTCGTGGGCGCGATCGTCCTGCTCGTCTGACGTCCACGGAGTCAGTCACGGGCCGACTGAGCAATGGCCGCCCGGACGAGGGCGATCACACCGTCCGGCTCGCCGGTGATCATGGCCCAGGTGATGCGGAGAACCCGCCAGCCGTGGAGGACCAGGAGGTTCTGCCGCTTCCGATCGGACTCGAACACCCTGGCCCCGGTGTGGAACTCCCGCCCGTCGATCTCGACCACCAGGCGCAACCGGCGGAACAGGATGTCCACGAAGAACTCCTGCTCCTCCAGCGTGATGGACTGGTTGCCCATCCAGCCGGTGATCCCGGCCTCGCGGAACAACCGGTGACACTGGCGCTCCGCCGTCGACCACGGATTGTCGCGCGAGTCGAGCAGCAGCTTCCGCCGGTCGGGGTTGCCCCGCCTCCGCCCGGTCAGCACCAAGGCCTCGCGCATCAGATCCAACGTGGTCTTCCTCCCGAACAGCGCTCGATTAATCGAGCCGCCATCGGTGTCGGCCGCCAGGTCCAGCGCGGTGAGACTCGGGTTGGTCAGCTGCACGACACCGCGCCGCCAGACCAGCTCGGGCGGGATGCGCTCGCGGACGAAGACGTAACCAGGTTGCGGAGCCTTCTCATTTCTCACCGCACAGCGGATGACGGGCATCGTGATGTCCGGCCAGAACGTCAGGGCCGCTGCAGCCTCGTGGGTGATGATGGCGTTCGGATCCCAGAGCGGCACCGCGGCCATCCGCAAGCGGGGGTCGGTCGCGCCCGCCGGCGATGTGTAGACACCGGGAAGCACGGGCACCAACCGCCCGTTGCGGACACGGCGGTTGATCGCGCCCCGCAGCTCGGGGTACTCCCGGGTGGCGATGACGCCGTTGCGCTCGAGCACGAGCTCGACATCGACGAAACTCCTCACACCTAGGGAGGGCCCAAAAACTGGGCCCGATGTGAACGGGGCGAGCGAAGTCGGGGGGGCGGGGCCACGCCGCCAGCGC
>CAXTVE010000057.1:445-1631 GCA_964247485.1 uncultured Propionibacteriaceae bacterium | reverse complement strand
CCCAGCCCCGCGCCCGGCGCCCGCCGGCCCGCCCCCCCCTGGGCGCCCCCCCCCCCCCTGGTGGGCGGACGCAAGGAGAGGAGGCGCCGGAAGGTCAGGTTCATCCGCGGGCCGACGGGGCGGGCGGTCTTGGGGACGGCGTGGGCGTAGTCGCGCTGGGACTCGTCGCGCATCACCAGCAGGTCGCCGGCGCCGAGGTCCCAGGTCCAGCGCTCCCGCGTTCCCCGGTGCCGCAGCACGAAGCGCCGCCGGGCGCCGAGGCTGATCGACGCGATGGTCGGCTCCGGCCCGAGCTCGGGTTCGTCGTCGCTGTGGTAGCCCATCGAGTCGGTGCCGTCGCGGTACAGGTTGGCCAGGCAGGAGTTCAGATCGACACCCAGCTCGGTGTTCAGCCGGTCGCGCAACGCGGCCAGGGCGGGTGGCCAGGGCGCGGGCTCGTTGACCACGCCGGAGTAGGCGTACGCGGCGTCGCCCATCCACGCGGTCAGCCGGGGCGTCGGCACCGTCCGCCCGAACAGGGTGATGGCGTGCTGCTCCCACGCGATGACCGCGGTCAGGTCGCCGACTAGCCGGTCCGGGTCACGGACCCAGCCCGGGTGGTAGTCGACGCAGTTCGGGGCCTGGCCCACGGTCAGTAGGCGAGGTTCGACGCGATCAGCCGGTTCAGGCGGCGCTGGCGGTGGGAGTAGAAGGCATACGCGAACGCCGCCGCCGGGACGGTCAGCCGCCCGGCGTGGATCTCCACCTCGTCGGTGTAGCGGGTCATCCCGTAGTAGTCCTCGACCCGGATCTTGTGGTCCCAGACCTGGATCAGGTCGCTGTAGCCGGCGTCGTGCCAGACCAGCCCGGGCCCGGCGGCCGGCGTCAGCTGCAGGTCGAGGGTGTGCTCGCCGATCGAGACCCGCCCGCCGAGCAGCAGCCGGGTCCGGTAGCGGCCGGCGACGAACCGCTCCGGCAGCTGGGGCGGGTCGACGGCGACGAAGTGCAGCATCGGCCAGGAGACCCAGTTGAGCAGCATCGGCTTGGCGAGCTCCGGCGTCAGGTCGGCGACCGAGCACGGCAGCAGGGACGTGACCGCAAGCCGCATGCGGCCACCGTAACCCCTGAGTTGGGGCCGCGGCGGAGGATGAAGGGGTGACCACCCTGATCGAGCAGACCGCCGACCCCGCCGACGCGGGGACGGCGG
>CAXTVE010000057.1:0-323 GCA_964247485.1 uncultured Propionibacteriaceae bacterium | reverse complement strand
CCGCATCACCACGCGCTGGGCCGGGCTGGCCGGGGTGGTCGCCGGCCTGGCCGGGCTCGGCGTCTCCGCACTGGTCGCCTGGTTCACCGGCCCGGGCGGCTACCCGGTCACCGCGGTCGGGGAGCTGATCATCGCGCTGCTGCCCGCGCCCCTGGTCAACTTCGGCAAGGAGACGCTCGGCTTCGCCGACAAGCCGGTCCTGCTCGGGCTGGTCGTGATCGGCGTGCTGCTGCTCTGCGGGCTGGCCGGCCTGCTGGAGTACCGCCGCCGGCTCGCCGGCCTGGCCGTCTTCGCCATCGTCGCGGTGCTCGGGCTGGTCGGGG
>CAXTVE010000056.1:0-12441 GCA_964247485.1 uncultured Propionibacteriaceae bacterium | reverse complement strand
TTCATCATCCTCGACGAGGCGCAGAACACCTCGATGGAGCAGATGAAGATGTTCCTGACCCGGTTGGGGTTCGGGTCGAAGATGGTGGTGACCGGCGACGTCACCCAGGTCGACCTGCCGGGCGGCACCCAGAGCGGGCTGCGGGTGGTGCAGAACGTGCTGGACGAGGTCGACGACATCGACTTCTGCTATCTGACCAACCACGACGTGGTGCGGCACAAGCTGGTCGGGCGGATCGTGGCCGCGTACGACCGGTTCGAGGCGGGCCCGCCGGTCCCGGCCCCCCGCCCCGCCCGGTGAGGCGGGTCCGGCGATGACGGTCGAGCTCAACAACGAGTCGGGACTGCCGGCGGACGGGCCCGGGCTGGTCCGGCTGGCCACGTTCGCCCTGGACCAGCTGCGGATCCACCCGCTGGCCGAGCTGTCGGTGCTGCTCGTCGACGAGGCCACGATGAGCGCGTACCACGAGAAGTACCTGGGTGAGCCGGGGCCGACCGACGTGCTCAGCTTCCCGATGGACGAGCTGCGACCGCCGAGCGACGACGAGGAGCCACCGGTCGGGCTGCTCGGGGACATCGTCCTCTGCCCGGTCGTGACCACCCGCCAGGCCGCCGAGCACGGCCGCACGGCCGACGCGGAGGCGGAGTACCTGCTGGTGCACGGGCTGCTGCACCTACTCGGCTACGACCATGCCGAGCCGGCGGAGCGGACCGAGATGTTCGCGCTCAAGGACACCCTGCTGGACCGCTGGGCCGGCGCGCGTCCGGACCGGGCCGCGGTGCCCGGCGTACGCGGATGACGGCGGCGTACTGGACACTGCTGGGCCTGGCCCTGGTCCTGGTGGTCTTCGCCGGGTTCATTGCCGCGGCCGAGGCGGGGCTGTCGTCGTTCTCCAAGGCGCGGGCCGACCGGCTGATCGAGGAGAGGGTGCCCGGGGCCAGGCGGGTGCGGCAGATCGCCGACGACCCCCCGCGCTACCTGAACACCGCCCTGTTCCTGCGCACCGTGGTGGAGACCTCGGCCATCACCCTGGTCGCGATCGTGGTCTTCTCCTTCGGCTGGCGGGTGTGGCAGACCGGCGCGCTCACCGCCGGGGTGATGACGGTGATCTCCTACATCGTCTGGGGCGTGGCCCCGCGGACGCTCGGCCGGCAGCACGCGCAGCGGGTGGCCTGTGCGCTCGCCGGTCCGCTGGTCGCGGTGACCACGGTGCTCGGACCGTTCCCCCGGCTGCTGATCCTGATCGGCAACGCACTGACCCCGGGCAAGGGGTTCAGCGACGGGCCGTTCGCCACCGAGGCCGAGCTGCGGGAGCTGGTCGACCTCGCCGAGGCCAGCGAGGTGATCCAGTCCGGTGAGCGGCAGATGATCCACTCGGTCTTCGACCTCGGCGACACGATCGTGCGCGAGGTGATGGTGCCGCGGACCGACATGGTGTTCGTGGAGGAGTACAAGACGCTGCGTCAGGCGGTGTCGCTGGCGCTGCGCTCCGGCTTCAGCCGGATCCCGGTGATCCGCGACGGCCTCGACGACGTGGTCGGGGTGCTCTACCTCAAGGACGTGATCAAGCGGGTCTACGACCGGCCCGACGCGCAGACCACCGAGCGGGTCGGCTCGATGATGCGTCCGCCGGTGTGGTGCCCGGACTCCAAGCCGGTGGACCAGCTGCTCACCGAGATGCAGGCGAAGCGGGTCCACCTGGTGATCGTGGTCGACGAGTTCGGCGGTACCGCCGGCATGGCGACCATCGAGGACATCCTGGAGGAGATCGTCGGTGAGATCACCGACGAGTACGACGAGGAGAACACCGACATCATCCCGCTCGGGGAGGGACGGTTCCGGGTGTCGTCACGGCTGCCGGTCGACGAGCTGGGTGAGCTGTTCGGGCTGAAGCTGGACGACGAGGACGTCGAGACGGTGGGCGGGCTGATGGCCAAGCAGCTCAACAAGGTGCCGATCGCCGGCTCGATGGTCACCTACGACGGGCTGCAGCTGGTCGCTGAGCGGCCGGCCGGCCGGCGGAACCGGGTCGGCACGGTGATCGCCACCCGGGTCGGCTCGCTCGGCGCCGACGACGAGGCCCGCGCCGATGCCGCGACGGTGGCGGTCGCGGAAGAGGCTCGCGCCTCGTGACCGAGTCGATCGAGGGGCCGACCGACCCGGAGGACCGCAAGATCCTCACCCTCGCCCGGTCGGCCCGCGCCCGGACGGGGGCCGCCCAGGGTGCCTGCGTCCGGGACACGGACGGCCGGACCTACGCCGCCGCCTCGGTCGACCTGGCCCACCTGCGCCTGTCGGCCCTCCAGGTCGCAGTGGCCATGGCGGTCTCCTCCGGCGCCCCCGGGCTGGAGGCGGCCGCGCTCAACGCGGATGCCGACCCGGGTGGGGACGACCTGGACGTGCTGGGCGACCTGCCCGGGGCGGATGTGCCCGTGTGGCGCAGTGACGCCGCCGGCGCGGTCCGGTCCGTGGTGCGGCTCCGATGAGCGAGAGCGGCTTCCGGTCCGGGTTCGCCTGCTTCGTCGGCCGGCCCAACGCGGGCAAGTCGACCCTGACCAACGCGCTGGTCGGCAGCAAGATCGCCATCGCGTCGTCCAAGCCGCAGACGACCCGGCACGCCATCCGCGGCATCGTGCACCGGCCGGACGCCCAGCTGATCCTGATCGACACCCCCGGGCTGCACCGGCCCCGGACCCTGCTGGGGGAGCGGCTGAACGACCTGGTCCGGACCACCTGGTCCGAGGTGGACGTGGTCGGGGTCTGCCTGCCGGCCAACGAGCGGGTCGGACCCGGGGACACCTACCTGGTCTCGGAGATCGCCGCGCTGCCCCGACGGCCGGTCCTCGTGGCCATCGCGACCAAGTCCGACCTGGTGCCGCCGGCCCGGATGGCCGAGCACCTGACCGCGGTGGCCGAGCTGGAGACCCGGCTCGGGATCCGGTGGGCCGAGATCGTGCCGGTCTCCGCTCTGAGCAAGATCGAGGGGGGGCGACCCCCCTCGGACCTCCCGCGGCGCGCCGACAACACACGGGCGCGCGCCCAGCACGACCAGACCGGTCTGCTCGCCGACCTCCTGGTCGGGCTGCTGCCCGAGGGGCCGGCGTTCTACCCCGACGGCGAGATCACCGACGAGCCGACCGAGACCCTGGTCGCCGAGCTGATCCGCGAGGCCGCCCTGGAGGGGGTGCGGGACGAGCTGCCGCACTCGATCACGGTGGCCGTCGAGGAGATGGGGCTCCGCGAGGGCCGATCGGAGAAGTCACCCCTGCTGGACATCTACGCCTCGATGATCGTCGAGCGGGACTCCCAGAAGGGCATCATCATCGGCCACCGGGGCAGCCGGCTGCGCGAGATCGGCGCCGCCGCCCGTGGTCAGATCGAGGCCCTGCTCGGCACCCCGGTGTATCTCGACCTGCGGGTCAAGGTGCTCAAGGAGTGGCAGCGGGACCCCAAGCACCTGAACCGATTGGGGTTCTGACGCTCTCGAGCATCGGGTGCGAGAGAGCCTAGATCGAAACGGAGTGGCGCGGAGGTTCGCGGTACAGGGGGTAGCGCGGGCCGAGCAGCTCGTCGGCGACGGCGTAGGAGTACCAGGCGGGTCCGCCCAGGCGCTCCTCGGCCGCCGGGGTCAGCACCACCTGGGCGGTGTGGGTGCCGGAGGGCGCCGGCTGCACCCGGACCAGGTCCAGGTCGCCGGACAGGGCGTCGCGGACCCCGAGCTCGCCGATCCGGCCGTACGACAGCGTCTCGACCTCGAGCCCGGTGACCACGACCTTGGCCGCCACCACGCCGTCGACCCTGCTCCGGGCGACGAGCACGTCGTGCCCGACGCCGTCCACGGCCAGGGCGGCCAGCAGCTGCTCGCGCACCCCGTCCGGAGTGCCCGGTCCCGCGATGTCCGCGTACGCCACCACGGCCGACTCGTCGGGTGCGGTCGAGGTGCGGAGGGCGTCCGGCGTCAGGTCGCGCCAGGCGGTCATCGCCGCGTGAGCCCGGGGCTCGCCGGGTCCGGGGTCGCCCAGCGCGTCCCAGTACTCCGCGGGTGCGACCTGGCGCGCGGCGGCGCGGTTCCCGAAGCAGAAGGCCTTGCGGGCGCGCGAGTTGGCGTACTCGAGCAGCGCCTTGGTCAGGCTGACCTCGGCCGAGGGGTGCGCCGCCTCACCGCCTGCCGTCACCCGGATGCCCGCCGCCGGGTCGGGGTCGACTCCCATCGCGTAGGTCGAGACGACACCGAGGGCGGTCGCGGCGTGCTTGAGCACCGGGCGGATCCCCTGGGCGGCGAAGCGCTCGAGCAGCGGACCGATGCTTCCGGGCAGCGTCGCCGGATCGATCACCGGCGACCGTCGGTCGAGCGCCCGGAACCGGAGTCCGTTGGTGTGGCGCTGGAGCAGCTCCAGCAGGCCGTGGGTGACCGCGCGGTCATCGTCCAGGCCGGCGCCGAGACCGTTGGTGATCGGCGTGATCAGGCTGGTGGCGCCGCGGACCTCGGCAGGCCCGTTGGCCACGAACTCCTCCGGCAGCCAGCCCGTGTCCCCGGTCCGCAGCCGGGTCACCGGCAGCCAGACGAGGGGCATGTCCTGGTCGTACGCCGACCCCGCCGGCAGCCCGAGGGTGCGTGGGTCGACCACCCGGTCCGGGCCCTCGGCGGCGACCAGGTCCGCGTACGAGCTCGACCGGCTGCCCCGGTGCCGCTCGGTCAGCCCGACCGCCGCCAGCTCGCCCTCGGCCCGCTCGCCGAGCCCGCTCCCCCGGGCGGCCTCGGCCGTGGCGCCGTAGCCGTTGCCGTGATGGGCGAACGCGCCCTCGACGACCAGGGAGCAGCTGGTCACCGGGATGCCGAGCCGGTCCAGACCCGAGATGTCGAAGTCGACGATCCGGCCGAAGCGGCCCAGCACGGCCTGATAGTGGTCGATCACGTCGGTGAGGGACACTGAGTGACCTTACTCAAAGGGAGGAGAGCCGAGGCGATGGCGACCGAGCACAACCCGGAGACGGGGTCCACCAGCCTGAAGCGGATGATCCTCGGGCAGGCGATGGAGGCGACGGCCATCCCGATGGTGCTCTTCAGCAGTGACACCCTGACCGCCGCCGACGCCCCCGACGGCCTGTCCGACGGGGTGACCCGGACGGCGGCCGAGCTGGGGGTCGACCTGGCCACGCTCCAGCTGTTCTCCTTCGACGCCTACCGGCTGCAGGCGGCGCTCGGCGAGCGGCTGGCGCCATGACGCGCTGGACGCCCGGCCACAGCGCCGCGCTCACCCGGGCGCCGATCGTCGCCCTGAACTTCCACGAGATCATCCCCGAGCACCGCGCCGAGGTGCTCCGCAGCCTGCGGCACGTGGCCGGTCTCGGCCCACGGTTCGACCCGGACGAGCCGGGACCCTTCGACGGGCCACGGGTCTTCGTGGCCTTCTACGACGGGATGCGCGAGGCCGCGCTGTTCGGTGCCGAGGAGTGCGCGAACCTGGGGCTGAAGGCGTACTTCTTCCCGCTGTTCGACCACTACGACCCCGAGCTGGGCAACGTGACCGACGACGAGTGGCGGCAGATCGCCGCCGAGCACGAGATCGGGTTCCACACCGCCGGCCACGCCATGGTGACCGAGGTGACGCCGCGGACCGTGCAGCGGGAGGTCGTCGGGCCGATGACCCGGATCGAGGCGCTCGCCGGCTACCGGCCGCGGATCGGGGCCTGGAAGGGCGGCTCGCGCTTCGACCCCGGCCTGCTCGGGGACCAGACCGCGCGGGCGTACGGGGTGCGGTTCTTGGTCTCGAACTGGTCGATCGAGCGGGTCCCGCCGCCTTCAGACGCGGGCGGTGACGGACCAGGCTGAGGCGGTGATGGTGAACGGCCCGACGCCCAGACCGAACGGCTCCCACCACGCGTCGAAGGTCGCGAAGTCCACCGAGACGCTCACCGTGCCCGGCTCGATGCCGCCCAACCCCGCCCGGGCGGCCAGGTCGGCCAGCTGACCCTCGTGGGTGCCGGGCCGGCCGGACTCGTCCGGGGCGTCCGGGTCGACCTCGCGCGCGGCGCGCCAGAACACCGACAGCGGGCTGCCGCCCTCGCCGAAGTCCCACACGCACGCCCCGACCGTCCCGCCGGGCCGCGTGACCCGGCCCATCTCCGCGAGCCCGCGTACGGGGTCGGCCATGAAGTGCACCACCAGCTGGGCCAGGGTGATGTCGAAGGTGTGGTCGGCGAAGGGCAGGTCCTCCGCCGACGCCGCTCTCACCGCGACCGCGGGGAACCGCTCGGCCGTGGCGGCGACGAAGGGCGGGGACGGGTCGACTGCGGTCACCGCCGGTGCACCGAGGCGGCGGACCAACTCGGCGGTCAGCGCACCCGGCCCGCACCCGACGTCCAGCGCCCGCTGGCCCGCGCGTACGCGGCACGCGTCGGCGAACGGGACCGCCAGCGGCTCGGAGAAGCGCCCCATGAACCGCCCGTACGACTCTGCTGGCACCAGGAACGTCATGTCGCCATCCTGGCCCGACCCGTCCGGGTCAGGCGCGGGGGAGGGTGAGCTCGTAGGTGGCGTAGGTACCCGAGAGCCGGTAGCCCAGCGCCTCGTTGACGCTGATCATGTAGCGGTTGTCGGCGTTGTTCCAGGTCTCGACCAGCTCGACCTGCGGCTCGGCCTCGGCCAGCCAGCGCATCGCGTCGATCTTGAGCAGCAGTCCGAGGCGGTGGCCGCGGTGCGCCCGGGACACCGCGGTGTCGGCCTGGAAGGCGATCAGGGGCCGGTACGGGCTGAGCACCAGCTGGGTGTGGCCGCCGATCTCGCCGGTGGCGCGGTGCCGGGCGACCACCCGGTAGCTGCGGTCGCCCTTGCGCTGCCGGGCCGTCTCGATGTCGCGCATCCGGGCGAGGTCGAACACTTCGTCCTCGAAGGTCAGGGTGCCCATCGGGGCGTCGTTGATCGCCGCGGTGACCTCGACCATCTGCTGCAGCGTCTCCTCGGGGACCGGGGGTAGCAGCCGTTCGATCACGTAGTCGGCCGCCGCGGCCCCGGCCTCGGCGAACTGGCGAGCCACCTCGGCCCGGTCGACCTCGGCCAGCACCTGGCGGCGTCGCGCGTCGTGGCTGGCGTAGGCGAAGCCGAAACGCTCCGCGAACTTGCGCGCCCCCGCATCGTCCTCGACCGTCTCGGTCCACAGGATGTGCCGCCCCGCCGCCTTCGCCATCTGCAGCGCCTCGGCCATCACCGCCGTGCCGTGGCCGCGCCGACGATGGTCCGGGTGCACCTCGAGCTGGAGCCAGAACAGGTCCAGGTTGTCCCGGAGCGGCCGGTCGACCAGCAGCGTGGCCACCGGCTCGGCAGCACCGTCGGGCGCGTAGAGGAAGGCCTCGTCGGGATGCAGGTCCCAGCCGTAGCGCAGGTGGTCGGCCATGGCCTCGGGCAGGTGGGGCAGGGCGTCGGGGTCGTCGACGGCCTGCGCCGCGTTCTGGATGGCGACCAGGGCGTCGATCTGGGCCGGGTCGTCGGGCGAGACCCGGGTGAGAGACATGTCCGCTACGGTGCCGCATCGGGTTCGGCGCCGCCACCGATTTTCCCCACTGGCCGGGCCGGTCGGGCCTGGGCTATGGTGAGCCCGTGGCCCGGATGCTCCTCCTCGGTTGCCGCAGCGAGGCCCGCTGAGGGTCGCCTCCTCGCTGCGGAGTGTGGCGTGCGCCCAACCCACCACCCCGACCAGCGAGGAACTCATCGTCATGACCACCACCATCTCCGCCGCCGGCACCCGGCCCCAGTCGGTGCCGGTGCAGCAGCCCAGCCCGATGCCGTACGGCCGCTACCGGGCCTTCTCCCCGATCGATCTGCCGGACCGCACCTGGCCGGCCCGGACCATCACCGCCGCGCCACGCTGGCTGTCCACCGACCTGCGGGACGGCAACCAGGCGCTGATCGATCCGATGACCCCGGCCCGCAAGCACAAGATGTTCGACCTCCTGGTGGCCATGGGCTACAAGGAGATCGAGATCGGCTTCCCGTCGGCCAGCCAGAACGACTTCGACTTCGTCCGCCAGCTGATCGCGCGCGGGATCCCCGACGACGTCACCATCTCGGTCCTGACCCAGGCCCGCGAGGACCTGATCGAGCGCACCGCTGAGTCGCTGGTCGGGGCCAAGGCGGCGACGATCCATCTCTACAACGCGACCGCTCCACTGTTCCGCCGGGTCGTCTTCAGGGTCGACCGGGCCGAGTGCATCGCGCTGGCCGCCCGCGGCACCGAGCTGGTGCTGAAGTACGCCGAGCAGCACCTGGGCGACGTCGAGTTCGGCTACCAGTACTCTCCGGAGATCTTCACCGGCACCGAGCTGGAGTTCTCCGTCGAGGTCTGCAATGCGGTGATGGACGTCTGGCAGCCCGGGCCGGGCCGGGAGATCATCCTGAACCTGCCGGCGACGGTGGAGATGGCGACGCCGAACGTCTATGCCGACCAGATCGAGTGGTTCTCCCGGAACGTGCGCAACCGGGAGCACGTCGCGATCTCGCTGCACCCGCACAACGACCGGGGGACCGCCACCGCCGCGACCGAGCTGGCCCTGATGGCCGGTGCCGACCGGGTCGAGGGCTGCCTGTTCGGCCACGGCGAGCGCACCGGCAACGTCGACCTGGTCACCCTGGGGATGAACCTGTTCTCCCAGGGCATCGACCCGAAGATCGACTTCTCCCGGATCGATGAGATCCGGCGCACCGTGGAGTACTGCACCAACCTGCCGGTCCACCCACGCCACCCCTACGCGGGGGACCTGGTCTACACCGCCTTCTCCGGCTCGCACCAGGACGCCATCAAGAAGGGCCTGGAGGATCTCGAACGGCAGGCCGCCGACCAGGGCATCAGCGTTCGGGAGATCACCTGGGAGGCGCCCTACCTGCCGATCGACCCGTACGACGTGGGCCGGACCTACGAGGCCGTCATCCGGGTGAACTCGCAGTCCGGCAAGGGCGGCGTCGCCTACATCATGAAGTCCGAGCACAACCTGGAGCTTCCGCGGCGGCTGCAGATCGAGTTCTCCCGGGTGGTTCAGGCGCACACCGACGCCGACGGCGGCGAGGTCGGGGCCGATGAGCTGTGGCGCATCTTCCAGCTCGCCTACCTGCGCGGCGACGGGCCGCTGCAGCTCGTCGGCGTCGACTCCTCGTCGATGGCGGGCGGTCGGGACACGCTGACCGCCCGGGTGGTCAGCGCCGGCCAGCCCCAGACCATCGCGGGCGAGGGCAACGGCCCGGTGTCGGCGTACGTCGACGCCATCTCCAGCCTGGGCCACCGGGTCCGCGTGCTGGACTACGCCGAGCACGCCCTGTCCGCCGGTGGCGACGCGCTGGCGGCGGCGTACGTGGAGTGCGAGGTCGGTGAGGGCGAGGACGCCGTCGTCGTGTGGGGCGTCGGCATGGACGCGAACATCGTCGTCGCCTCGCTCCAGGCCGTCACCTCCGCCGTCAACCGCACGCGCTAGAGGTTCAGCTCGTCGAGATGCAGGTTGTGGTCACTTTTCCGGCCCCGTTCTCACCACAACCTGCATCTCACGACGCTCGGCGGCTCCGCCACCACGTTGGCTCCACCGTGGTGAAGCGATCACGACGACGGTCCCGGGCCTGACCTCGCGCGTATGCCGCCCGTAGCCGGTCCCGAAGGGGCACGCGGTGGCGGAGGTCCAGGCTGTCGACCCGGCTGACGACCAGGTTCGTGTCTTCCAGGCTCTCCTCGCGCAGGTTGTCGTTGCGGTGCTGCACGCGGAGGCGGTGGTCCTGTCCGTCGAACTCGACGGCGAGGCCCGACTTCACGTCGAGCAGGTCCGGGATACCCAGGAACCGGCCGTCGAGGTCGAAGACGGGGACGTTCACCTCAGGTCGTGGGAGACCCGCCTCCCGCCGGTAGAACATCCGCAGCCGGGTCTCCCACGGGCTCGCGCTGCGGAAGTCACACCAGCGCTGGGCCTGGCGGAGCTGGTCGACACCACGCCAGCCCGGGTGGGTGCGGCACCACAGGACCAGCCGAGCCGGGTCCAGGCCGACCTCACGGCCCACCATGTCGAGGAAGACCACCGCTTCGACGAGGTCGCGGGCGTGACGCGCGCCGTCGACCGTGGCCCGAAGCGCACTCGTCACCCGAAGGTCGTGCACCGTGTCGACCTCTGCACCGCCGAGGACGTCGCGGTGGTAGGTGATGCCGGCTAGGTTCCGGCGACCGGCGGTCGTGTTCAGGCCCACCGGCACCGGGAGCGGCTGCAGCGTGACGGGGTCGAGGCCGTCCAGGTAGTCGGCGCCGTGGACGTACGCCGCCGCCCAGCCCGTGAGGGCCCCCGAGGGCGGCACCAAGGGAACGGCCTCGACGATCCGCTGGGCGGGCGTCAGCCCGACCTCGATCGGCACGAAGAGACCGCGGCTGGTGGTCCGCCACCGTGGACCCCGCAGCGCGGACCGCCCCACCCCCTCGGCCAGCAGCTGTGGTGTCGTCAGCGGGAGCACGGTGGACGGCAGCTCGCGTCGGAAGCGGTAGCCCATACCTGGTAACCCTGGGCCGCGGCCGACGACTCCGACTGGTTATCCACAGACCACTTCCCGGTGAGATGCAGGTTGTGGTTGCATTCCGTCCCACAGATCGACCACAACCTGCATCTCACCGAGGTGAGGATCAGCGGAAGCCGTTCTCCTGACTGCGGGCGGGGGCGGTCGGAGCGAAGATCCACGCCTGGAACACCGGGTTCAGGTCCACCGGGCTGGCCGCCTGCGCCGCCGTCATCCAGTCCTCCAGGCTGCGGCTGCCGGGGGTCTGCGCCCAGTCCCGGGTGAACCGGAAGAACGCCTCGTCGCCCATCGTGTTGCGCACCGCCTGGATCGCCATCGGGCCACGGACGTAGACCGTGTCGAACAGGTGCGCCCGGCTGGGGTCGATCATGGTGACCTGCCAGAACTCCGCGTCGCGGGCGGTGCGGTTGTAGGTCTCGTTGAGCCGGTCGTTCGCCTTGCGTCCGCGCGTCCGCTCCTCGTACGCCCACTGGGCCCAGGACGCGTACGCCTCGTTGGTGAAGATGTCATTCCACTGCCGCAGCGTCACGTTGTCGCCGAACCACATGTGGGCGAGCTCGTGGTTGATCAGCTCCGGGGCGTAGTCCTCGTCCAGGATCGCGCCGGCTGCGTACACCGGGCGGCCCTGGTTCTCCAGCCCGGCGAACGGCAGCCGGTGGGCCGGGACCACCCCGCCGATCTCGGTGAACGGATACGGCCCGAACAGCTGCTCCATCAGCCGGACCCGGGCCGTTGAGGTGCTCAGCGCGGCGAAGGCCTTGATCCGGTTCTCCGGCTTCAGCTGCTCGGAGACGGCGTAGACGAAGGGCAGCCCGTCGGTGACCCCCTGCTGGAGCTCGTACTGCCCGATGGTCACGAAGTTGAGGTAGGTCGCCATCGGCTGCCGGGCGACCCAGTGCCAGGTGTCGAAGTCCCGCTCCCTGGCGGTGTCGGCCGACTCGAGCCGGCCCACGCTGATCGCCTCCATGCCCGCCGGCACCCGGACGGACACGTCCATCAGCGCCGGATCGGAGGGATGGTCGTTGGCCGGATACCACCAGGCTGAGCTCTCCGGCTCACCGATGGCGCCCCATTCGGCCTTGGTGGTGACCCAGGGCTTTGCGTCGCCGTCCAGCCGGCCGGGGTCCCCGGCGTAGTCGACGGTCACCGAGAAGTCGGCCCCGGCGGCGATCTCCGTCGCCGGCCGGACTTCCAGCTCCAGGTCGTCCTGGTCGAACATGGCCGGTCTCCCGTTGACCTGCACCTTGCTGACCTTCAGCCCCAGGTCGAGGAAGAAGCTCTGCAGCCGCTGGGTCGCCCGGGCGCTGACCACCGTCGTCCCGGTGAGCGTCGTGGTGGCTGGGTCCCAGCTCACCGAGATCTGGTACTTCACGGCGTCGTAGCCGCTGTTGCCCGCGTCGGGGTAGTAGGGATCGCCGAGCCCGGGACCGCCTCGCGCCTCGGTCGGGGCCGGCACACCGGCCGGGCCCGGTCCCACCCCGGAGCGCCAGACCCAGGCCAGACCGAGCGGCAGGGCGAGGCCGGCGAGCAGCACCAGGGGCAGTACGGCGGCGAAGACGTACGCCACCCGCAGCGGTCGGTGCGGGGGAGCGGGCGGTGGAGCGGGCCCGGCGACGGGGGCGCCCGACGGCGGCCCCCAGCCCGGGTCAACGCTCGACATGGGCCAGGGAGCGCAGGTTCCGGTCCAGGTGCCAGGCCGCGAAGGCGGACGTGATGCCGCTCGCCTCCGTCGCGACCGTACGCGGCACCGCACGGGTGTCGATCCAGCGGCCCTCGAGCAGGGCGCCGAGCAGGAGCAGGGTCTCGGGGGCCGGCCCGGCGGGCCCCGCCGGGCGGGCCCCCCCGCGGGCCCCCCCCCCCGGGGGGGGGGGGGCCGGCCGGGGGGGCCGCGACCAGGTCGCCGCCGA
>CAXTVE010000055.1:0-12455 GCA_964247485.1 uncultured Propionibacteriaceae bacterium | reverse complement strand
TCCCAGCCGGTCTGAGCCCTACTCGGGCAGTTCCTCGAGACTGGACGGCTCGGTCCGTGAGGTGGCGTTGCGGTCGTGGCGGTCATCGGTGGAGTCGTCGTAGACGGGGCGACGGACCCGCTGGATGGAGCCGAGCGGTTGGTGCTCGACCAGCCCGTGCCACGGGTTGAAGCTCAGCACGTCGTCGGCGTAGACGCGGCGGGCCGGGCTGTACGGGTCCTGGGGCGGCAGCACGAGCTCGGCCACCGTCCGGTAGGGGCTCTCCTCCTGGGGCCAGTCGACGGAGGCATCCTCCACCGGCATCCTGGCGAGGTCGGTCGCCAGCTGCACGCGGAACTCGTACGTGGCGGTCTCCCGGCGGAAGAACGCGCGGACGAGGTCGGCCAGCGCCGACGGGTTCGCCGGGTCCACCCGGGTCCCGGTGAGGCGCCGGAGGTTGTCCGAGGCGGGAGCGACCGCCACCTTCGCGACGTGGTCGCCGTAGCGCAGTGCCGCCTGGCTGTAGAACGTCTCGCCGAGGATGTGCGTGCGCGGCTTGGCCAGGCCGGCGGCCGTGCCGGTCCAGTCGACGCCCAGCCGGGTCAGCACGGCGTTGCCGGCCCGGAGCACCGGTGTCGTGGCACGTTGCGCGACGACGGGCAGCCGGGTCGTGCGCTCGAGCAGCGCCGCCTGCCGGCGGTAGGAGGCCACGGTGCCGGCGGAGATCGTGGGGTGGTTGCACAGCACGAAGTCCTGGGTGACCGCGTCACCCAGCTGCGGGAGCAGCTTCTGGCCCGGCACGCCGATCACCTTGACGGCCATGCCCCGCAGGGCGGCGATGCCGTCGGGCACGATGTCGCCCGGCGAGGTGGAGAGCCGGACGATGACCGGGTAGGTCGCCGGCTGCCGGAAGAGGCCCTGCCGGAGCTCGCCGGGCAGCCCCTCGGCGACCCGCAGCTCGCCGGAGAGGACCCCGTGGCTCTTGGCGTGGGCGTCGCGCAGTCCGTGCCGGTGCTTGTCGAAGGTGAAACCACGGATGCGGGCGAAGGTGCTGCGGATGGCCGCGACGTCCCGGTCCTCGTGGGTCTGCCGCACCTCGACGTCAGGGGTGTAGCGCAGGTACGCGGCATCGGTCACGCTGGCACGTCCTGCAGGCTGGTCGGGTTCTCCTCGGCGCGGGCGTTCTGCGTGTGCCGGAACGCGCCCAGCTCCTCGTACGCGCGGCGGCGGACCCGGTTGATCGACCCGAGCGGGCGGTGGGCGACCAGCCCGTTCCAGGGCCTCCAGGACATCACGTCCTCGGCGTACACCCGCCGGGCCGGGCTGAAGGACTCCTGCCGCGGGAGGACGACGGTGGCCACCGTCGCGTAGGGGCTGCGCTTCTCCGGCCACTCGACCGAGGCGTCCTCGATCGGCATCCGCCGAGCGTCCACGCACAGCTGGACCTGCAGCGCGTACGTCGCCCCGTGCGTCCGGTAGAAGTCCTGGACCCAGTCGCGGAGGATGTGCGGCGGGTCGTTGCGGCCGACCTGCTGCTCGGCGGTGGCCGCTGCCTCCGGCGAGACCGGGACCAGGGCGTACTTCGCCACGAAGTCCCCGTGCCGGAAGGCGCCCTGGGAGTAGTAGCGGTGCCCGACCGGGTGCAGATTGGGGGTCCGGTCGAACTGGCTCTCCTGCGGCGACGGGTGCCCGGCCAGCGTCGCCGCCGTGGTGGCCAGGTAGTGGTCGAAGTGCCTGTCGCGGGCCCGGATGGCGTTGAGGTAGGTGGCGGCGTCGCCCTGCGGGATGGTCGGCCAGGTGTTGAACAGGAAGTCCTGGCTGGTCCAGCCGGGCACGAGCTTCTCCCCCGGCACGTCGAGCACCTTGAGGGCGACCCCCCGGGCCCGCTGGGCCGTGTCCGGGTCGACCGCACCGGGCTCGCTGGCGTAGCGCAGCACCACCTCGTACGTCGCCGGCGACGCGAACATCCCCTGGGCCAGCTCCGGGGCCAGGTCGGCGGCCACGGTCAGGGTCCCGGTGACGATCCCGTGACTCTTGGCGTGGGTTGCCGAAGTCTGGTGCCGCAACTTCTCGAACGTCTGCTGCATCGTGTGCCGCATCGTCTCGACCGTGTCGGCGATGACCTGCTCCTCGTCGGGCAGCAGGGTCTCGAGGTCGTCGCCGTAGCGGACGGGTTCGGTAGCCGTCATGGGCCTCGCCCGGTCAGCCGGCCGCCGGGTGCAGCAGGACCTTCGTCCAGCCCTCGACTCGCTGGTCGAAGTTCGCGTACGCGTCGACGGCCTCGGCGAGCGGGATCTCGTGCGAGACGAGGAACGAGGGGTTGGCGCGGCCGTGGATGATCAGGTCCCGCAGCTCGCGGTTGTACCGCTTCACCGGGCACTGGCCGGAGGCGATGCTGATGCCCTTCTCGAACGCCGCGCCGTAGTTGAAGGCGATCCGTCCCTCCTCGGCCGCCGAGTTCGCGGCCTTCGGGTCCTCGGGCACGTAGACCCCGACCACCCCGATGGCCCCGGTCGCCCGGACCACCTGCACCAGGTTGTCCAGCACCATCTCCGGGTGCTCCTCGCCGGCGGCGTCGTGAGCCTGGTAGCCGACTGCCTCGACGCCGCAGTCCACGCCGAACCCGTCGGTGCCGCCCACAATCGTCTCGACCGCGTCCACCTCGCCGAAGTTCACCGCGGTCGCCCCGATCCGGGTGGCCAGCTCCAGCCGGTCCGGCTCCTTGTCGACCACGAAGACCTGCGCGGCGCCCCGTAGGAACGCGCTGTGCGCGGCCATCAGCCCGACCGGGCCGGCCCCGAAGATCGCCACCGCCTTCCCTGGACCCACCTTGGCCAGCTCGGTGCCGTGGTACCCGGTCGGGAAGATGTCGGACAGCATGGTGAAGTCGGCCTCGTGCTCGGTGCCGGCCGGCAGCTCGAGCAGGTTGAAGTCCGCCCACGGGACCCGCAGGTACTCCGCCTGGCCCCCGTCGTACGGGCCCATGTTCGGGTAGCCGTACCCGGCGCCCGGGTTGCCACTGGGGTTGGCGCGCAGGCACGCCGAGGTGAAGCCGTCGTTGCAGTTGCGGCAGGTGCCACAGGCCAGGTTGAACGGGACGGAGACGCGGTCGCCGACCTTGATCCGGCCGACGCCGGGGCCGACCTCGGCGACGATGCCCATGTTCTCGTGACCCAGCACCATCCCGGCGTCCATGTCGGCCCGCCCCTCGTAGGGATGCAGGTCCGAGCCGCAGATGTTCGCGGTGGTGATCTGGATGATCGCGTCGAGCGGCTGCTCGATCTTCGGGTCGGGAACCTCCTCGACGCGCACGTCGAAGGGTCCGCGGTAGACGACGGCGCGCATCAGCGGGCCAGGAAGTCGAGCAGGACCCGGTTGAACTCCTCGGCGTGGCTGACGTTCACCCCGTGCGGAGCACCCGCCACCACATAGAGCTCACTGCCCGGCAAAGCCGCATGCGTCCGCGCCCCCGAACCCTCGAACGGCACCGTCGCATCACCATCCCCATGCAGCACCAGGGCCGGCACCGACACCTTCGGCAGATCCTCCCGGAAGTCAGTCCCGCCGAACGCCGTCATACACGCCAACGCCGCCTTCTTGTCCGCCTGCAGACACAACGCCAACGCCTCCTGCCGCTGCTCCTCGCTCACCTTCAACTGCCCGTCCACCGAGAAGAACTCGGTAGTGAAGTCGTCGTAGAACTTCTCCTGGTCCGCCGTCAACGCCGCCGCCATCTTCGCCGCCTCCGTCTTCGCCAACGGACCATCAGGATTGCCGGCGCCCTTCATCATGAACGGCGTCACCGCCGCCGCGAACACCACACTGCGCACCCGCTCATCCCCGAACTTCGTGAAGTACCGCGCCACCTCACCACCCCCCATCGAGAACCCCACCAACGTCACATCGGTCAGGTCGATCTCGGTCAGCAGCGCGTGCAGATCCTCGGCCAGGGTGTCGTAGGTGTAACCGGTCAACGGCTTGTCGCTGCGCCCGAACCCCCGCCGGTCATAACTGACCACCCGATACCCCGCCGCCGCCAGCACCGGCACCTGCTCGCTCCACGACGCCCCCGACAACGGCCAACCATGGATCAACACCACCGGACGACCAGAGCCGCCCGTGTCATCGACATACAAGTTGGTGTCCTTGAACAACCCGGAATGGGCGGTGACCTCGGTCATCAGTTCTCCTCGTCAAGAGTCCGGTCGCGACCAGCAGATCAGGGGTGGTGGCCGCCGTTTTGCAGCGTACACGATTGAATCGCCTGCGAGGTGTATGGGCGACGGTCGATCGTCGGTGGATGCCCGGCGCCCCAGGAACGGCCTAGCATCGACGGATGGACCGTCCGGCCGATGACGACGAGCTCGAGGATCGTCTGTGCCTGATGCTCTACCAGGCGTCCCACACCATGACCGCGACCTACCGCAAGGTCCTCCAACCTCTTGACCTCACGTACCCGCAGTACACCGTGATGTCGGCCCTGTGGCGGCGGAACCCGGCCACCATCAAGGACCTGGGCGGTTTGCTCGGCTCCGACTACAGCACCATGTCGCCGCTCATCAAGCGCCTCGAAGCGAAGGCCCTGGTCCGTCGTACGCGCGGCCGCGCCGACGAGCGTGAGGTCCTCGTCCACCTCACCGACCAAGGGCACCAGCTCCGCGGACAGGCCGAGGACGTGCAACCGGCCATCCGCCGGGCCAGCGGGCTGTCCGACGCCGAACGCGACCGACTCGTCGACGACCTCCGCCGGCTCACAGCCCGGCTGCACCACTTCTCCGGCTGAGCGGGGCGGGCTTACCAACGGAGTCGGCACGACCCGGCTGTCACCGGCACCTCTGCCGACGGCCGTTCGATCGATTCGTCAGGGGCGACGGAGTTCCGATCCAGCACGATCCTGCTGTTGGGAGAGGCGATGAGCAGGATCTGACGATCTTGCAGCGCGTTGCCGGTAGTCGTCGATCTTGCGTTCGATGACGGCCATCGACTGCTCGAGCTGGTCTTGTTGACCCTTCACCCGATCGCGGTGTGTTGTGAGCAGGGTCAAGCGTTCGGGAACACCGTGCGGATCAGAGTCCACCAGTCGCGTGAACTCTGCGATCTCGGCCAGCGGCATG
The DNA here is from genome assembly GCA_964247485.1 of uncultured Propionibacteriaceae bacterium. GTDB lineage: Bacteria > Actinomycetota > Actinomycetes > Propionibacteriales > Propionibacteriaceae > Microlunatus. Next base: position 7,362 of record CAXTVE010000055.1, on the reverse strand, counting down.
CCGGTCCTGCGTAGGTGCAGGAGTACCTCGAGGAGGTGGACTGCGCGGTCGCTGTAGACGCGTCGACCGGCTACGTCGCGTTCCGGGGCAGGCACGACGCCTCGGCGCTCGAAGTACCGCAGGGTGTCAGCGTCCAGGTCAAGGTGCTCGGCAACCTGTCCGATCGTGCGGGGCTTGGTCCCTCTCATTCCACACCGCGTCGTGCGTCGTCGAGTGCAGTGAGCTGCTGCGCCGGAATCGGGGTGTCGACCGCAGTCACGGCGCTGTCGATCTGGCTGCGCCGAGAGATGCCCACCACGGGAACGACGGGAAGGTCACGTTGAGCGAGCCAGGCCAAGGTGGTTTGGCCGGCATCGAGTCCAAGTTCTTGGGCCACGGTGGACAAGGTGGTGAGCGCATGGTCGGTTCCGGGTTGCTGGTAGGCACCCGGCAGCGGCTTGTCGGGTCGGGTGTAGGCGCCTTCGAGCAGGGTCGAGTAGGCCACCATCGTGATGCGGTGATCGCGGCAGACGACTTGCAGGGCTTCGTCAAGGAGGATTTGGCGGCCGAGATCGGTACCGGCGGTGGGCTGGAGGTAGGTGAAGCGGTTCTGCAGCGCCACGTACTGCGGTCCGCCGTCGACTGCGGTCACCGCTTCGCGGAGGCGTGATGCGGTCAGGTTGCTGGCCGCGATGGTCCGCGCCCAGCCACGGTCCACCACCTCCTGGAACACGCCGATCGTCTCGGCCATGGGGGTTCGGGTGTCGTCGATGTGGGCGTAGAGCACGTCGACATGGTCGGTGTGGAGGCGGCGAAGGCTGCCCGCGACCTGATCGAGGACGGCGAGACGCCCAAGGCCGAGCGAGTCGCCGGTGCCGGCTCCGTCCCTGATCGGACGCGCCCCCACCTTCGTCGCCAGCATGAGCCGGTCGCGGCCAGCCGGTCTCCGGGCAGCGATCCAGTCCCCCAAGCAGGTTTCGGACTCCTCACCCGTCCCATGCGGCTCCCAGAAGGCGTAGTTGTTCGCCGTATCGACGAAACGAGCGCCGTGGTCGACGGCGTAGTCCAACAAGTCGTGCGCCTCGGGCGTCGGCACCCGAGTACCCCAAAACATGGCGCCGACCGCCAGCGGCGGAACAAACACTTCGGAATCACCCAGCTGCACAAGTCTCATGCCACCAGCGTCGGACCTGGACCGCCGTCCAGGTCAAGTCCCGCAAGCTGGCCGTCTTAGGTTCAGCTATCTGCGTTGGAAGGGTGTACGCGACACCGACCGCGCCGGCGAAGGTGATCGTGGCGATGGGCGGTTCAGCTCCGCCCAGCACAGAAAGCCGAAGCCGTCTTCGAGATCGCGTTCGCCCGGCGCAGCTCTCCCGGTGGGAAAGCCCCGGGCTCGAGGGGACTGTCTACAACTGCATGTCCGTGAAGCGCGAGTAGTGGCCCTGGAACGCGACGGTGATCACCTTGGTCGGGCCGTTACGGTGCTTGGCCACGTCGAAGTCGGCCTCGCCGGCCCGCTCGGAGTCCTTGTCGTAGAGGTCCGGCCGGTTGAGCAGGACGACCAGGTCGGCGTCCTGCTCCAGGGAGCCGGACTCGCGGAGGTCGGACAGCATCGGGCGCTTGTCATTGCGCTGCTCGGGGCCGCGGTTGAGCTGGGACAGCGCGATCACCGGCACGTCCAGCTCTTTCGCCAGCAGCTTGAGCTGGCGGGAGAACTCCGACACCTCGACCTGGCGGGACTCGACCTTCTTGCCCGAGGTCATCAGCTGGATGTAGTCGATCACGATCAGCCGCAGGTCGTGCCGCTGCTTCAGCCGCCGCGCCTTGGCCCGGATCTCCATCATCGTCATGTTCGGCGAGTCGTCGATGAACATCGGCGCCTCCGACACCTGGCCCATCTTGGCCGACACCCGGTTCCAGTCCTGGTCGCTCATCCGGCCGCCGCGGATGTGCGACAGCGGCACCCCCGCCTCGGCCGACAGCAGCCGCATGGTGATCTCGATCTGGCTCATCTCCAGGCTGAAGATGACCGAGCTGAGACCGTTCTTGATCGACGCCGCCCGGGCCAGGTCCAGGGCCAGCGTGCTGTTGTGGGTCGGGATCATCGACCGGGTGCACAGGTAGGTGTGGTCGGCGTTGTCGACCTGGACGCAGCGCACCGGCACCGAGGCGATCCGCCTGATGGCTGTGACGAGTCGACTGCTGGGGCAGGGGGTGAAGACGACCGCGGTGGGCCCGGAGAACTCGGCGCGGCAACCGAGACCCAGCACGAGCTCGCGGACGTCGGCGGCCAGCGCGGCGCCGGCCAGGGTGAGTTCGACCCGACCGGACGGGCGGCCGGCGTCGCTCGCATCGAGCAGTCCGTCGAGCAGCGCGCGGCGCTGCGCCGCGGAGGCCCGGAGGTACCGCTGCGGGATCCCGACCCCGCCGGCCCGCCCGGTGGCGAGCCGGACCCCGAGGGCGTAGGGGTCATCCGGCAGGTCGGCGTCGGGCAGGTCCAGCGACCCGGCCGTGGCGACCGACCAGGCGTAATGCCCCTCGGGCGACCGGAGGGTCCGGGCCATCTCCTCGGTCGTGACGAGTTCAGGACATGAAGAAGCCCACGGTTTGCCTGCTCGGGGGTTCAGGTAAGCCGTGGGCTTCGACTCATCTATCGCACCCGCGGCCCCGATCATTACGCCGGTCGACTGTGACGTGGAGCACGTCGCCCGCCACTGGTGCTCGGCGTCGGCGACCACCGTCGTGCCGTCGGCGAAGGTCACCTCGTAGCAGGGGCGATCGACCATCACCTCGGTCGCGGCCACCACGCGGGTCAGCCGGCCGTCGGACCCCAGCAGCTCGTCGCCGACCGCGACCGCCCCCATCGTGGTCCACCCCGTCGGCGTGGGCAGCGGCGTGTCGAGCGCCAGCGCCTTCCCGATGCCGGGGCGGGCGGCCACGATCACCAGCTGCCCGGGATGCAGCCCGTTGGTCAGGTCGTCCAGGTCGGCAAAGCCGGTCGGCACCCCGGACAGCCCCGCGCCCCGCGACTCGATGGCCTCCATCTCGTCGAGGGTCGGCTGCATCAGGTCCGACAGCGGCTTGAAGTCCTCGGCGGCCCGCCGGTCGGTGACCGCGTACACCTCCGCCTGGGCCCGGTCGACGATCATGTCGACGTCACCCTCGCCCGCGTACGACATCTGGCCGATCCGCACCGATGCGTCGACCAGCCGCCGCAGCACAGCCTTCTCGCGGACGATCTCGGCGTACCACCCGGCGTTCGCCGCGATCGGCACCGACGCCAGGAGGGTGTGCAGGTAGGGGGCGCCGCCGATGCGGAGCAGCTCACCCCGTTTGCCGAGCTCGTCGGACACCGTGACGGCGTCGGCCGGCTCGCCCCGCCCATAGAGGTCGGTGATCGCGTTGTAGACCTGCTCGTGCGCCGGCCGGTAGAAGTCAGCCCCCCGGATCGTCTCGACGACGTCGGCGATGGCGTCCTTGCTCATCAGCATGGCGCCGAGCACGCACTGCTCCGCCTCCATGTCCTGCGGCGGCGTACGGTCGGACAGCTGGGAGCCGCCGTCCCGGTAGGGCGGCATCACCTCGGCGAGGCTCACGGATGCTCCTCGCTGGCGCTCGTCGTTACCGTTCGCCCGGCTGCTGGGCACGATGGTGAGCTCGCACGCTCGCTCACAGCGCTCCTTCCGCTCGGTCGTCGATCCGGTCGAATCGAATGTCAGTTCGGAACCTAAACGAACCCACTGACAGTCCTGCTGATTCCCTACCGCGCGGGGGCAACGCCTGGAGAACCCGGCCACCGTACGCGGAGAAGAGGCCCACTGGCGAGGCGCGCACGGGTCGTTGTCCACAGGACCTGTGGACAAGGTGTGGGTGACACGCGAGCAGCCTGTGCACCACCTGCGGACGGTCCTGGGGACGACTGGGTGCAGACACCGTAATAATGCTGCTGACCAGGGACTATGTCGTGGACAGACGGTGGAGGAAAACTCCTGAGGGCCGCTTGCACCCATTCCCGGACCGCAACGGCGGGGCCCTACCACACCCCGGGCGCATGCGCGGTCGGCGGGGTTTTCCACAGTTCGTCCCCAAGTGCGTTGATAAATATATCGACATTTCACGCTTGGTTATCGATCGGGCGGCGTATACCCTTAGGGGGTATGAACGAGCCTACCCACCACGGCTACATCGGCCGTCAGGACGACTACCTGCGGCGACTGCGGCGGATCGAGGGACAGGTCCGCGGCCTGCACAAGATGGTCGAGGACGAGAAGTACTGCATCGACATCCTGACCCAGATCTCGGCCACCACCAGCGCTTTGCAGTCGGTCGCCCTCGGCCTGCTCGACGAGCACCTCAGTCACTGCGTGGTCCGTGCCGCGGCCGACGGCGGCCCCGAGTCAGAGGCCAAGATCGCCGAGGCCTCCGCCGCCATCGCCCGCCTCGTCCGTTCCTAGAAGGAGACCGCAGATGACCACCACGCGCTACCTCGTCACCGGGATGACCTGCGCCCACTGCGTGAGTGCGGTCACCGAGGAGGTGCGCGGGCTGGACGGGGTGGAGGACGTCGCCGTGGACCTGACCAGCGGCGGCCTGAGCGTGACCAGCCGCACCGAGATCCCGTTCGCCGCCGTGGCCGCGGCGGTCGACGAGGCCGGCTACGCCGTCGCCCCGGCCTGAGCCGCGCGTGAACGTCGCCGCCAAGCTCACCGGCTTCCTGGTCGCCCTGGCCGTAATCTTCGGCGTGGCCTTCCTGACCGGGACGCAGTCCTCGGCCCTGCTCGCGCCCCCGCCGGAGCCGCACGTCAACGCGCTGGGCGGGCTGACCGCGACGGCCGACGGGTACACCTTGGCCGCGGCGCGGGAGCTCGAGCCGGGGGCGGACCAGTCCGTCGAGCTCACGCTGACCGGACCGGACGGCAGCCCCGTCGGAGCGCTGACCGATGTCCTCGGCGCGCCGGCCCACCTCGTCGCGATCCGCCGTGACCTCGCCGGTTTCCAGCACGTCACCCCGGTCCGCGGGGACGCCACGACCTGGCTGGCGCGGCTCGACCTGACGCCCGGGCCGTGGCGGCTGATGCTCGAGGTCCAGCCCGAGGCGCTCGGCCGGCCGGTCACGCTGGGCGTCGACGTCTCCGTACGCGGCCCCTACCGGTCGGCGCCCCCACCTCCCCGCACCGACACCGTCACCGTCGACGGCCTGGAGGTCCGGCTGAGCGGCGGGCCGAGCGTGCGCTCCGCCGCCCCCACCACGGTCACCGTGACCGCCGCCGGCGAGCCGGTGCGCGACCTGCAGCCGATCCACGGCGCGCCCGGTCACGCGGTGGTCATCCGACCCGGCGACCTCGGTCTGGCCCACCTGCACGCCCCGGCCGGCGGACCCGGCGGGCCTCGGGTCGAGTTCGAGGGCGGCGTTCCCGAGCCCGGGACGTACGCGGTGTTCGTCGAGCTGGTGCGCGCCGACCGGCGGCACGTCGCGGCGTACACGGTCGCGGTGCAGCGGTGATCGAGATGGGTCCGGCCGCGCTGCGGACCGTCGAGCTGGACGTGTCCGGGATGACCTGCGCGTCCTGCGCGGCCCGGATCGAGAAGAAGCTCAACCGGCTGGAGGGGGTCAGCGCCACGGTCAACTACGCCACCGAGAAGGCCACCGTGCAGTTCGCCGGCGCGACCGAGCCGCAGGTCCTGATCGAGACCATCGAGCGGACCGGTTACGGGGCGACGCTGCCGGCCGACCGCGTCCGCGACCCGGAGGCGGAGGTCCGGGCGTTGGGCCGGCGGACGGTGCTGGCGGCGGCGCTCAGCCTGCCGGTGATCGTGCTGGCCATGGTGCCGGCGTGGCAGTTCGCCGGCTGGCAGTGGCTGTGCCTGCTGCTCAGCCTGCCGGTGGTGCTGTGGGCGGGCGCGGCGTTCCACGCGACGGCGGCGAAGAACCTCGCCCAGGGCAGCGCCAGCATGGACACCCTGATCTCGCTGGGGTCGCTGGCCGCGCTGGGCTGGTCGGTCTACGCGCTGCTGTTCGGCGCGGCCGGCGAGATCGGCTTCACGCATGTGTTCGAGCTCCGGCTCGAGCGCCACGGAGGGACGGCCAGCCTCTACCTCGAGGCGGCGGTCGGGATCACGACGTTCCTGCTGGTCGGCCGCTACCTGGAGGCACAGGCCAAGCGGCGGTCCGGGGCGGCGCTGCGCGGGCTGCTGTCGCTGCTGCCGGACACGGTGACGGTGCGGCGGGACGGGGTCGAGTCGGTGATCGCCATCACCGCGCTCCGGGTCGGGACTGAGTTCCTGGTCGCGCCGGGCGGGGCCGTGGCCACCGACGGGGTGGTGGTCGCCGGGCACAGCGCGGTCGACGCCTCGTCGGTGACCGGGGAGTCGGTGCCGGTCGAGGTCGGCCCCGGTTCCGCGCTGGTCGGTGGGACCGTGAACACCCACGGACGGCTGACGGTGCGCGCCACCCGGGTCGGCGCCGACACTGCTCTGGCCCAGATCGCGCGGCTGGTCGAGCAGGCCCAGAGCGGCAAGGCGGCGGTGCAGCGGCTGGCCGACCGGGTCGCCGGGGTGTTCGTCCCGGTGGTCATCGCCCTGGCCGTGGCCACCCTCGGCTTCTGGCTCGGGCAGGGGGCCGACGCGTCGTTCGCCGTCACCGCGGCGGTCGCGGTGTTGATCATCGCCTGCCCCTGCGCGCTGGGGCTGGCCACGCCGACCGCCCTGCTGGTCGGGACCGGCCGGGGCGCGCAGCTGGGGGTGATCGTGCGCGGTCCCGAGGCGCTGGAGGCTGCGCGGCCGGTGAATGTCATCGTGCTGGACAAAACCGGCACGGTGACCGAGGGACGGATGAGCGTGGCCTCGGTGACGCCTGGGTCCGGCGTGTCGGAGGCGGAGTTGGTGGCGGTGGCCGGGGCCGCCGAGTCCGGCTCCGGGCACCCCATCGCTCAGGCGGTGACGGCGTACGCCCGGGCCCGGGGTCGGCTGCCGGAGCTCGGTGCGCTCTCGGACCGGCCGGGCTTCGGGCTGGTCGCCGAGGTCAGGTCCATGGGCATGGTGGTCGTGGGGCGGCTCGAGCTGCTGAGGACCGAGGGACTGGGCGTGCCCGCCGAACTGGCGACCGCGTACGCGGCGGAGCAGGCCCAGGGGCGTACGCCGGTGTTGGTCGGCTGGGCCGGCGCGGCCCGGGGGCTGCTGGCGGTGGCCGACACGGTCAAGTCGACGTCGGCGGACGCCGTCCGCGCGTTCCGGGCGCTGGGGCTGCGGCCGGTGCTGCTGACCGGCGACCACGCGGCGGCGGCGTACGCGGTGGCGGGACAGGTGGGGATCGACGAGGTGATCGCCGGTGTGCTGCCGGCCGAGAAGGCCGCGGTCGTGCGGCGGCTGCAGAGCGAGGGCCGG
>CAXTVE010000054.1:12230-12578 GCA_964247485.1 uncultured Propionibacteriaceae bacterium | reverse complement strand
CTGCAGGGTGGTGGCCCGGGGGCGGGCGGGGACCTGGAGTCCGGCGCCGACCCGATGCCGGACATCGCCGGCACCACCGGCTCCTGACGCTCGTCAGCCGGGAGTTGGCTAGCTCCCGGCTTCGCTGATCATCCGGCGGATGGCCGACGGGGTGGCGCCGAAGCGGCCCCGGACGGTCCGCCTCATGTGGGCATGGTCGGCGAAGCCGGTCGCCGCGGCGAGGTCGAGTGCGGCTGCCCTGGCCCCAGGGCGTGCTGGACCTCCACCTCCAAGGAACTGGGCCCCGGGGCCCGGCGGGGCCGGGGGGGCGGGGGGGGGGGGGGGGGGGGGGGGGGGCGGGGGGGCCGG
>CAXTVE010000054.1:0-12220 GCA_964247485.1 uncultured Propionibacteriaceae bacterium | reverse complement strand
CTCCCCCCTGGCCACTTCGGCCGAAGTGGCCAGGTGCGAGTTGACGGCTGAGCCGGGAGAGGACGTACGCGGCTAGGCGCCGCCCTCCTGAAGCTCGACGGTGATCGGCGCGAAGCCGCTGCCGGACACGTCCACGCCCTCGGCGCGCAACTCCTCGAGGGCCTTGTTGACGTAGGTGTTGTCCTTCGCGGTCTCCGGCGGTGCCTTGGTGATGATCGTCGCGCCGGTCTCGTTCTTGGTCCCCAGCGCGATGTCCACGGTCTGCTTCCAGGCGGAGTCGGAGATGGTGCCGATCCCGCTGGTGGACGGCCAGATCAGCTTGTTGACCTCGTTGGTCATCCACAGCTGGTGGCTTTCGCCCAGCGTCGAGCCCGCGTCGGCGACGATCTTGGCCGTCTCCTGCGGGTTGTCCCGGGCGTAGATCCAGCCCTTGATCGAGGCCTTGATCAGCCTGGTCGTCTGGTCGGCGTAGGCCGGGTCGGCGAGCTTGTCCGAGTTGGCCCAGATGGCATCCTGCAGCATCGCGGTGCCGACGTCGTTCCAGCTGATGACGTTGAGGTCGGCGGGCGTGAACAGCTCACCCGTCGCCGGGTTCTTCGCCTCCAGCACCTGCGCGTACTCGTTGTAGGTCATCGCCTGGGCCGCGTCGATGTCGCCGGCCAGGAAGCCGTTCATGTCGAACGCCTGCTGGATCAGCGAGATGTCCTTGACGTCCACGCCGTTCTTCTGCATCCCGGCGAACAGCTCCCACTCGTTGCCGAAGCCCCAGCTGCCCACCTTCTTGCCGGACAGCTGCGCCGGCGCGGTGATGTTCTTGTCCTTGAACGAGATCTGCGTGGTCGCGCTGCGCTCGAAGATCTGCGCCACGTTGGTGATCTTGGCGCCCTGCTCGATCGAGCCCAGCACCTTCGGCACCCAGGAGATCGCGTAGTCCACGTCACCGGCCGACAGCACGTCCTGCGGCACGATGTCCGGCCCGCCCTCGACGATCTCGACGTCGAGCCCGGCCTCGGTGTAGAAGCCCTGGTCGACCGCCGCGTAGTAGCCCGCGAACTGCGCCTGGGCCACCCACTGCAGCTGCAGCTTGACCGGGGTCAGCTCCGCCGGTGCACTCGAGGCGGCACTCCCGCCGGGCTGCGGTGCCTCGGGCTCATTGGCGCCCCCGCTGCAGCCGGCCAGCACCAGCACCGCCGCGCTGAGCCCCAGGCCCAACGCCTTCAGTCTTCTTCCCATCCCTCATCCCTCCACCCGAGTTGTCCGGCGCTCAGCGAGCCTGATGCCGGGTCGTCCACCTTTCCAGGCCCAACGCTGCGCCGTAGAACACCAGGCCGAGCAGGATCGAGCCAAGCACGTACGCCCACGCCAGGGGGTAGTTGCTGCTCGACGCCGCTGACGTGATCGACTTACCCAGCCCGCCGACCGGACCGCCGAAGTACTCCGCCACCAGCGACGAGATCACCGCCAGCGAGGATGCTATCCGCAAGCCGGTGAAGGCGTACGGGGCCGCGGTCGGCAGGGTCACCGCCAGGGCGGACTGGCGGGCGGTGGCCGCGTACACCCGCATCAGGTCGCGGTGCACCGGCCGCACCTGGCGCAGCCCGCGCAGGGTGTTGACGTAGACCGGGATCAGCACGGCCAGGGCGGCGACGAGCTGCCGCGCCGTCTCCTGGTCGGCGCCGTACATCGTGTAGAGCACCGGGGCCAGCGCCACGATCGGCATCACCGCCAGGGCGGCGACCAGAGGCGCGGCCAGCCGGTCGACGATGCCGAGGACGCTGGCCAGCACCGCGCCGCCAACCCCGATCACGGCGCCCACCAGCAACCCGACGAGCGCGTTCGTGCCGGTCCGCGCGGCGCCGCTGAGCACGCTGCCCAGGTTGGCCACGAAGTCCGCCCCGATGGCGAGCGGCGAGGGCACGATGTTGGGCTCGATCTCCAGGGCGACCACGAGGAGCTGCCAGACGCCGAGGAAGAGCACCCCGAACGCGATCGGCGCAATCACCGCCCGGTACGCCGACCCGCGGGCCAGCACCCGGCTGGGCAGGGTTGCGGCGGTGATGCTCATCGCGCGACCTCCCGGGTGCCTTTGCGGTCGCGGCGGGGGTTCAGGGGGGTCGTCCCCCTTGTTGGTCTCATCGCGTCTCCCGGCCGGCCGCCGGCACCGGCACCCCGTGCAGGGCCTCGCGCACCTGGGCGACGGCGTGGAAGAACGCGTCGTGCTCGCGCAGGGCGTCCTCGCGTACGCCGGTCCCCAGCTCGACCGGCACGGTCGCGACGATCCGCCCGGGACGGGGCGACATCACCACCACCCGGTCGGACAGGAACACCGCCTCGGGGATCGAGTGGGTGACGAACACGACCGCCGCCTCGGTGTCCACGGCGATGCGGACCAACTCGTTCTGCATCCGCTCCCGGGTCATCTCGTCCAGGGCGCCGAACGGCTCGTCCATCAGCAGCAGCCGCGGCCGCTCGGCCAGCGCGCGGGCGATGGCGACCCGCTGCTGCATGCCGCCGGAGAGCTGGTCGGGGTAGGCGTGGGCGAACTCACCGAGCCCCACCATCTCGACCAGCTCGTCGACCCGGGTCCGCCGGGCGGCCTTGTCCGCGCCGTGCAGGAGCAGCGGCAGCTCGATGTTGCCGGCGACCGTACGCCAGGGCAGCAGCCCGGCCTGCTGGAAGGCGATGCCGTACGCCTGGTCGAGCCGCGCCTTCCGCGCCGGGAGGCCGACCACGTCGCAGGTGCCGGCGGTCGGGGTGTCGAGGTCGGCGATCAGCCGGAGCAGGGTGCTCTTGCCGCAGCCGCTCGGCCCGATCAGCGAGACGAACTCGCCCGGGCGCACGTCGAGGTCGATGTTCTCCAGCGCGACGACGTCGGCCCCGCGGCGACTGGCGAAGACGCGGCGCAGCCCGGCGACGTGCACCGCGAGCTCGTCGCTCACGCGCTCACCTCGACCCGACGGTAGGGCTTGAGGGCCAGCCCGATCAGCGTGACGAAACCCGCCGCCACCAGCCCGATCAGCACCGCGCCGAAGATCGGGGCCCAGGACTTGGCGGGGTCGCCGCCGGCGGACTGGGCGTACTCGATGATCAATCGGCCGATTCCGCCGCGCAGCCCGATGGACACCTCGGCGACCACGGTGCCGATCACCGCGGAGGCGGCGGCCAGCCGCAGGGCGGGCAGCAGGTAGGGCACGCTGGCCGGCAGCCGGAGCCGGACCAGGGTCGCCCACCAGCCGGTGCCGTAGCTGCGCAGCAGGTCCAGGTGGGTGGCGTCGGGCGACTTGAGCCCGCGGAGCATGCCGACGGCGACCGGGAAGAAGGCGAGGTAGGCCGCGATCACGGACACGGACCACTCGTTCTGCCACTCCAGCGCACCGATCTCGATCTGCGCGCCCCAGCGGCGGACCAGGGGGGCGATCGCGATCAGCGGCACGGTCTGGCTGAGCACGACCCAGGGCAGGACGGCGGCCTCGGCCAGTCGCAGCTGCTGCATGAGCAGCGCCAGCAGCAGCCCGACGGTGACCCCGACCAGCCAGCCCACAGCGGCGATCCGCAGTGAGAAGCCGGCGGCATCGAGGACACCGACCCACAGCGGGTCGCCGCGACGTCCGGTCGCCGGCTCAGCCAGCCGGACCACCATCTCCCAGATGTGCGGCATCGCCCGGTCGCCCGTCCGGGGGGTGACGGCGCGGCCCGCGATCACCAGCCCGTTCGCCGGCCCGAAGGCCTTGTAGAGCTCCCACACCCCGGCCAGCACCAGCAGGCCGAGCACCCCCAGGCCGAACCCCCGCAGTCGCCGCAACCCTCAGCCCTTCGCGGTGACGTGGTCGCGCAGGCCCGGCATGATCAGCTCGCCGTAGGCCCGGAGGGTCTCCTCCTTGTTGTCGTGCTGCAGGTAGACCGCGAACTGGTCGACGCCGATCGCCCTGAGCTCCTCCAGCTTGGCGACGTGGTCCGCCGGCGGGCCGAGCAGGCAGAACCGGTCGACGATGTCGTCGGGCACGAACGCAGTGTGGGTGTTCCCCGCCCGGCCGTGCTCGTTGTAGTCGTAGTCCTGGCGTCCCTTGATGTAGTCGGTCAACGCCTGGGGGATGTCGCTGGTCTCGCCGTACTTCGCGACGATGTCCGCGACGTGGTTGCCCACCATGCCGCCGAACCAGCGGCACTGGTCGCGCATGTGCGCCCAGTCCTCCCCGACGTACGCCGGCGCGGCCACGCAGAACGTGATCGCCTCCGGATCCCGACCGGCGGCCGCGGCGGCCTCGCGGACCGCGGTGATCATCCAGCGCGCGATGTCGACGTCGGCCAGCTGGAGGATGTAGCCGTCCCCGACCTCACCGGCCGCCTTGAGGGCGAGCGGACCGTACGCGGCGACCCACACCTCGAGCTCCGAGGTCCGCGCCCACGGGAACTGCAGGTGCGACCCCTTGTAGTCCACCGCCCGGCAGCTGGCCAGCTCGCGGATGACATGGGTGGCCTCGCGCATCTCGCGGACGGTGACCGGCTTGCCGTTGGTCACCCGCACCGCCGAGTCGCCCCGGCCGATGCCGCAGACGGTCCGGTTGCCGAACATCTCGTTCAGGGTGGCGAACACCGAGGCGGTGACCGTCCAGTCCCGGGTCGCCGGGTTGGTCACCATCGGGCCGACGATCACCCGGTTGGTCCGCGACAGGATCTGGCTGTAGATGACGTACGGCTCCTGCCACAGCAGGTGCGAGTCGAAGGTCCACACGTAGTCGAAGCCGTGCGCCTCGGCCAGCTCCGCGAGCTGAACCGTACGCCAGGCCGGCGGGTTGGTCTGCAACACCACTCCGAAATCCACGACGCCTCAGCCTCCGAGTCCTGTTTGCACCCTTTTCTCGCATCTGCACCCTCTATATCGCGTGCAGATGCGAGGAAGGGGTGCAGAAGCGTAACCCGCTTTCACGTCAGGTACTGCGTCAGGTCGCGCTTGAGGTAGTGGCCGTGGCCCTTCGTGCCGACGTAGCCGCTCTCGTCGACGACCACGGTCCCGCGGGACATCACCCAGTCCACGTGGCCGTCGATCTCGTAACCCTCCCAGGCCGAGTGGTCCATGTTCATGTGGTGGGCCTTCCCGACGCCGATGGAGGTGTGACCGGCCGGGTCGTAGATCACCAGGTCCGCGTCGGCACCCGGCTGCACGACGCCCTTCCGCCCGTAGAGGCCGAACATCCGGGCCGGCGTGGTCGAGGTGATCTCCACCCAGCGCGGGAGTGAGATCTGCCCGCTGACCACCCCGGCGTACATCAGGTCCATCCGGTGCTCCACCCCACCGATCCCGTTGGGGATGGCCCGGAAGTCGCCGACGCCGAGCTCCTTCTGCTCCTTCATGCAGAACGGGCAGTGGTCGGTCGACACCATCTGCAGGTCGTTGGTCCGCAGGGCTTGCCACATGTGGTCCTGGTGCCCCTCGGCGCGCGACCGCAGTGGGGTCGAGCAGACCCACTTGGCCCCCTCGAAGGCACCCCACTGCTCGCTCTTGGCGCCGAGCTGCTCCTCGAGCGACAGGTACAGGTACTGCGGGCACGTCTCGCCGAACACGTTCTGCCCGGCGTCTCGCGCTGCGGCGATCTGGGCCACGGCCTGGAGGGCGGACACGTGCACGACGTAGAGCGGTGCCCCGGTCAGGTTGCCGATCATGATCGCGCGATGGGTGGCCTCGGCCTCCAGCTGCCAGGCCCGGGCCAGCCCGTGGTAGTAGGGCTCCGTCTTGCCGGAGGAGTAGAGCTGCTCGGCCAGCACGTCGATGGCCGGGCCGTTCTCGGCGTGCATCATCGTCAGCAGCCCGGTCTCGGCCGACTTCTGCATCGCTTTCAGGATCTGCGCGTCGTCGGAGTAGAAGACCCCGGGGTACGCCATGAACAGCTTGAAGCTGGTGATGCCCTCGTCGATCAGGGTGTCCATCGCCTTCAGCGAGAACTCGTCGATGCCGCCGATGATCTGGTGGAAGCCGTAGTCGATCGCGCAGTTGCCGTCGGCCTTGGCGTGCCAGGCGGCCAGCCCGTCCTCGACGCGCTCGCCGTAGCGCTGCACGGCGAAGTCGATGATCGTGGTGGTGCCGCCCCAGGCCGCCGCCCGGGTCCCGGTCTCGAAGGTGTCCGAGGCGTTCGTGCCGCCGAAGGGCAGCTCCATGTGGGTGTGCGCGTCGATGCCGCCGGGGATGACGTACTTGCCGGTCGCATCCACCACCGCGTCGACGTTCTCGGCGAGGTCCACGCCGAGCAGCGCGGAGCCCGGCGTCAGGATCGCCGCGATGGTCTCGCCGTCGACGAGGACGTCGGCCGGCGCCGCGCCCGTGGCGTTGACCACCGTCCCGCCCCTGATCAGCGTGGTGCTCACAGCTTCCCCTTCCCCACACCCCACCGGATTCCACAACGTCTAGGTGTCGCCAGTGTGTCAGCGCGTCGACGGTTTCGTCACGGGCCCTGGCGATTCCACGGGACGGCTGCGACATCCGGGTGGGAATGTAGGTCCGGCGGGTCTTGGTGGACGGCTGCAGTCACGCGAGGATACGAACACCGGGACCACGAAGGAGTGCAGCCATGACCACCGACCTCGCCGCACCGGCCGCCGACCTCGCGGCGTACGCGATGCTCCTCGACGGCATCCCGGCCGCCTCCCGCTCGGGCCGCACCCACCGACCCACGGACCCGCACACCGGTCAGCGGTGGGCCGAGGCGCCGGACGGTCCATGATCAGCATTCTGGCGATTTCGAGTCCGGACGGGAACAGCGACGATGACTTCTCTCACCTGGCCGACCGCGGTCGACGTCCGCGAGGTCGGGCCCCGCGACGGCCTGCAGATCGAGGCGCCGATCCCGACCGCGGACAAGCTCCGACTGCTGCGCGCGCTGGTCGCCACCGGCGTACGCCGGATCGAGGCGACCGCCTTCGTCTCGCCCCGGGCCGTGCCGGCGCTGGCCGACGCGGAGCAGGTGGCCGAGTTCGTGGGCACCGTGCCCGAGGTGGACTGGTCCGCGCTGGTCGCCAGCCCGAACGGGGCCCGGCGGGCGGTCGCCGCGGGGATGCAGAGCATCGAGTACGTCGTGTCGGCCGCGGACGGGCACAGCCGGGCCAACGCCCGGCGGACGAGTGACGAGGCCGTGGCCGCCGTGGCCGAGGTGGCGGAGGTGGTGCACGGGGCCGGCGGCCGGCTCGAGGCCATCATCGCGGTGGCCTGGGACTGCCCGTTCGACGGGCCCACCCCGCCACAGCGGACCACCGAGGTCGCCGCCCGGGCGGTCGAGCTGGGCGCGGACCAGCTCTGCCTGGGCGACACGATCGGCACGACCAGCCCGGCGCGCACGGTCGCCTTGATCGAGGCGGTCCGGGCGGCCTGCCCGGGGATCGATCTGGGGGTGCACTTCCACAACACCCGCGGCCAGGGCATCGCCAACGCGCTCGCGGCGCTGCAGTCGGGTGTCACCCAGCTCGATGCCTCGGTCGGCGGGCTCGGCGGCTGCCCCTTCGCGCCCGGTGCGAGCGGCAACATCGCCACCGAGGAGCTGGTCTACCTGCTCGACGACGCCGGCGTCAGCACGGGCATCGACGCCCAGGCCGTGCTCGCCGCGGCGGCCCTCGCCCAGGACCTGCTCGGCCACCCGCTGGAGAGCAACCTGCTCCGCGCCGGCGGTCGGTCCCGCCGCGGACCCTAGGGTTTGGCGATGGCGACGTAGGAGTCGGGGCGGCGGTCGCGGTAGAACTGCCAGGAGTTTCGGACCTGGCGGATCATGTCCATGTCCAGGTCGCGGATGACGATCTCCTCGGTCTCCGTGCTGCCCAGCGGCCCCACGAGGCGCCCGGTCGGGTCGACGAACTGGCTGCCGCCGTAGAAGGTCACCGCCTGGTCGCCGTACTCGTTGTCCTCGGTGCCGACCCGGTTGGGCGCGGCCACGAAGTACCCGTTCGCCGCGGCGGCGGCCGGCTGCTCGATCTCCCACAGCCGCTCGGAGAGCCCCGGCTTGGTGGCGTTCGGGTTGAAGACGATCTGCGCCCCGTTCAGCCCGAGTTCACGCCACCCCTCCGGGAAGTGCCGGTCGTAGCAGATGTAGACCCCGATCGGCCCGACCGCGGTCTGGAACACCGGGTAGCCGAGGTTGCCGGGCCGGAAGTAGAACTTCTCCCAGAACTTCTCCAGGTTCGGGATGTGGTGCTTGCGATACTTCCCGAGGATGCTGCCGTCGGCATCGACGACCACCGCGGTGTTGTAGTAGACGCCGGGCTGGTCCTCCTCGTAGATCGGTAGGACCATCACCATCCCGAGCTCCCCGGCCAGGGCGGCGAAGCGCTGCACGATCGGCCCGTCCGCCGGCTCGGCGATGTCGTAGTACTTGGTGTCCTCGGTGATCCCGAAGTACGGCCCGTGGAACAGCTCCTGGAAGCAGATCACCTGCGCCCCGTCCGCCTTGGCGTCGCGGGCGAACCGCTCGTGGAGATCCAGCATCGAGGCGACATCACCGGTCCAGGTGGCCTGGGTGATCGCGGCGCGGACGACTGCCATGCTCAGCGCACGTCCTCGTCGGACTCGTCGGCCGTGCCGGCGAGCTCGGCCGGGTCGATCGTGCCGCCCGGATCGTCCTCGATCGTGAGGGAGCCGTACTCCTCGGGCTCGCTGGGGGCGCCGGTGTCGTCGCCCTGGACCGGCTGGGAATCGTCAAACTCAGGCGTGGACATGCTGCACTCTAACGCCGGGCCTGCCGCTACCGTGAAGCACGTGTTCGCAGGATTCCGGGCGGAGCTGGACGCCCTCGGGCTGACGCCGTTCGACATCAGCCTGCCGGGGGAGAATGCGGCCGTCGCGCCGCTCGAGGGCGCGCTGCGCGTACGCCTGGACGGGTCGGCGTTCGTCCTGGAGACGGTGGACTACGGCACCGGCTACCGGTTGGGCAGCGCCGGGTCCGAGGCCGAGGTGCGAAGCCTGGTGCTGGACTACGTCTCCCGGCCCTTGCCTGCTGTCCGCCCGCTGCCGCGCGCCGAGTTGGACGTGATCGTCGGCCAGATCGCGATGCACTATTTCGACCTGCGCGACCGGGCCCGGGAGGCCGGTCCGCGCGGGATCGTGATCGACCTGCCGCCGGACATCCCGATCGACCGGATCGGCGCGCTCGACGGGGTGCACACCTACCCGATCGACACGCCCCTGGAGTTCCGCTCGCTGCCGCCGGGCGCGCTGCGGCCGGAGAACGACGTGCACCGGTTCCTGACCACGACCGACATCCGGGTCGGCGCGGCGATCACCCCCCCGTGGTTCGGCCAACCGGGCGACGGCATCCGCTACACCCTGCAGCAGCCCGGCCTCGGCCTCCGCGACCTGGTCGTCTCCGGCGCCCTGCAGCGGCTGCAGCTCCTCGACTAGGACTCCGGATCGGTGGCAGGGGGGCCGGCCACCTTCAGGATGGGCACCCGACGGGCGGCGATGTCCGCCGGATCGGCGGTCGCCACCCAGCTGAACTCACGGGCCCGCTCGGGGTCCAGCCGGCCTGCCGGGCTGACCGCCCGCCCACCGGGCCAGGTCAGGACCCGGTCCTCGCCCTCCGCCGCGTACGCCGACCCGGGCGCGAAGGCCGGCGACGGGACCGGCAGCCGGTCGGACAGCCAGAACACCAGGAAGCGGACCGCGTCGATCACCGTGGTGAAGCGGACCTGCACGACCCCGTGCCCGCGCTGGGTCTCGACGAACGCGATGCCGCCACCCTCCTGGACGAGCTCGAAGAAGGTCTCGGCATCGCCGACGGAGACCAGCGTGCCGGGCGGGCTCGGCCACTCGGTCAGCTGACCGCGCCCGGCCAGCGTGACGATCAGCGCCCGATGGTCGGGACTGAGGACGGTCTCGGCCATCGTCAGGTGACGACTGCGGGTCGCGGCCGGATCCGGTCGACAGCGGAGGATGCGAGCACGGCGTCGGTCAGCTCGGCTGCGCTGTCGTCAGGTGCTCCGGAGCGCGTTCCAGGCCGAGGAACTGCAGGACCTTGTCGGGGACCAGCCGGCTGGTCTGCAGTCGGTCGACCAGGAAGTCGATCACCGGCCGGCCCCGCAGGTCCAGCGCCCGCTCTTCGAAGTTCCGGCTCGAGTGGGTCTCCAGGAGCCGCTGAAGATCAGCCGTCAGAGTTCTGAACTGGTCGGTGGAGGTGTAGAACACCACCCCGTTCCCGGGTTCCCACGGCTTGCCGAACCACGCCTCCCCGGGAACCGGTGCCCCGTACTGTGACGGGAACGCGAACTCCTGGCCGGCCAGCGGATCGGATGCGGTGACCACGAAACGGTCGTGGTAGAAGAGGCTCACGCGGGCGTCAGCCGGTGTCGTCCATTCGTCGACCTCTTTCCAGGTGGTGGTTCCGGCCGAGAACGGCGGAGCCATGGCCGGCTCGAAGGGGATGAACGTGACGTCGTAGGTCCAGTTGAGCTGAACCTCCACGATGTCGCTGACCAGCGCGTGAAGATCGGCGTCGACGAGCTCCGACCCGGGCACGACCTGAACCCCGAAGTCCCGGGTCGCCATGGGCTTCACAGACTTGTCCTCTCCGGGCCGGAGGCTGCTGTTCTAGAAAACACCGAGATCGCGGAGCCTAGCCGTCAGTGCGGAGATGTCCGGAAAATGCTGGTCCCGCCAGGCCGGGAGACTCCGCTCAGTCCCGAGGCGCCGTAGGTACCGCGCGCGCTCGTCGAGCAGGCGATCGAGGTGCTGGTCGAGAACCTCGGCAGGAACCCCACGGTCATGGAGCCGAAGGTACTCCTCCAGGCGGACGTGGTACTCGACGATGATCCCCTGGCCTGTGTTCATGGCGGAGTAGCGGTTCCTGATCTCGCGGAACTCACCGCCCTCGCCGTAGTACGCGTGCTTGGTGGCCGGGGGACCGTCGGGGAACCGGGTGGCATCGGTCATCTGCTGGACATGGCCGACCTCGTGCTCGAGGTCGAGATAGCGCATGCCGTGGACGACGTTGACGGTTCTCTCGACGCCGATGACGGGTCCGTTCTTGCCGTCGTGGACGTGGACGATCTGCACGTGCGGCGGGCCGCCGCTGGGCGCCTCGCGGACGGTGTAGCCGAGCTCTTCCAGACGGGCGACGGCGGCGGGGTAGTCGGGGTGGTCCTCCATGCGGACCATCCCGGTCTGGATGGTCTCGGGTGTGGGGTCCAGACCCTGCTCGGCCCCGGCGCTGTTGAGGCGGCCGTCGCCCGATCCGTCGGTGCCGTCCACGTCGACGTGGTCCGGGTGGCCGTCCGGGGGGGCGCGCCCGCGGCCCGGCGCGGAGGCGGGGGGCGGGGGCGGGGGCGGGGGCGGGGTCGCGGCGCCGGTGCCGTCGTCGGCATCCGGGCCGTTGCCGTCCGGCCCGTTCCCGCCGTCGAGGTCCGGCTGGTCCCAGCGGTCGGAGTAGTGGATGTTCGGCCCGTCGTCGATCGGGGTGTTCGGCGCGGCCCGGCTGGTGTCGCCGACGACGTCCACGATGCCCCGGCGCTGCAGCTCATCGACCGGGAGCGCCCGGAGGGCGCCGTCGTCGCCGAGCTCGATCACCCGGACCTGCAACCCGCCGCCCGGCTGACCGAAGGCGGGGGCGATCTCGGACACCTCGATCCGGACGTTCGGCGGCAGGTCATCGGCCAGCCGCAGCGTCAGGTACGGCGCGGACAGGTTGCTGCCCGGCAGGGCCCGCTGCTCGAACGGAGTGTCCGGGAACGACATGAAGTCGCCCCGCCGGCCGCCCATCCGGTCCAGCACGTCGCCGTAGTGAGCGGTGAACTCATCGGTGCTGCTGAAGTCGATCCGCCGGCCGGGGACCGCGCCGTCGTTGCCCGGGTAGACCGGGCGGCCGTTCGGGTCGAGGTAGCGGGCCTCCCACTCCGCCTGGCTGTAGGGCTGCCCGTCGGCCCCCCGACCGAACGGCGCGTTCGGGTCGCTGACCAGGTCCCGCACCTCGGGCGCCACCTGGTCCAGCGGCGGCGGCGCGTAGTTCGGGTTGAGGGTGCCGTGGTTGGGGTTCGGCTGGCCGTAGTCCGGGTCGACCGGGTTGCCCCGGGTGGTCTGGTCACGGGCGAAGTCGGGCCCGTGATCGGCGGGCGACAGCGTCGGGTCGCCCATCTCCGGGTCCCAGGGTGTCCCGCCCTGGCCGGGCGTGAGCATCCCGTTGTCGATCGGGCCGCCGCCACCGCCGGTGCCGCCAGGGGTGTCCGCGCCCCCTCCGCCGGCGCCGCTCGATGG
>CAXTVE010000053.1:0-12739 GCA_964247485.1 uncultured Propionibacteriaceae bacterium | reverse complement strand
AGTCCAAGCGCTGACGGCGCTCAATCTCGGTTTCGGTCGGCGTCACCGACGGGGTTGGGCTGACCGAAGGCGACGGCGACGTAGACGTGACCGGTGCCGACGAGGGCGTCGGCGTCTGCGGCGGCCCGGGGTCCGGCGTGCAGGCAGCCACCAGCGCACAACCTGCGAGCGCAGCTCCGATTCTCACGAAGCCTGGCACCCCGCGCGCCATGGCAACTCCTCGGTCCGAGAGGCGACACAGTTGCATGTCGCCCCTTCCGCAGGCAATCCCGTTCCACCACCTGGACCGGCGCCGTCAAGTCCTTGCACCAGGACCCTCATCACGCAGCAAAGACGTGTCACCCCGCGCCCACGGGCCCCGACGGTAACCAGCGCACGGGTCATCGCGGAGCTCGCGCTCTCGTACGACGTCCCACCGCGAGCCATGCCCAAAGCCTGGTGATCGGGTGTTGTCAGAGGTGTTGTCCGACCCGCCGACGGTGTTGTCCGAGCACCACCCGGTGTCGTCTGCATCAGGCCACCGCGGCGAGCAGCTCGGCGCGGTGGGCCGCCAGCCGCCGGACGGCCCGGCTGCACCGGGTCCGGACCGAACCCGCACTGCTCCAGTGCCGGTCGGCCGCCTCCACTCCGCTCAACTCGTCCACATAGACACTGACCAGCACCTGGTGCGTCGGGGCGTCGATCAGGCCGTGGTCGACGCCGGTCCGTAGCACCTCGGCGGCCGACAGCGGTTCGTCATCCTCCGCCACCGGCCGGCCCAGCAGCTCGTCGCGGAACACCTCCGGCGGCCAGGGCGACACCTCACCCTCGCGCAGCCACCGCCGCTCCCGCACCACTGCCTTGAGCGTGTCCAGCGCGAGGTTGGCGGCGATCAGCTCCGGGCGCGCGGCGACCGGATAGGCGTGGATCTGGCACCACAGGGCCGCGACGTAGTCGCCGATCCCGGCGGCCCGGTCCCGCCCGGCCATCTGGACCATCCGGCCGAGCAGCGCCTGCAGCACCACCCGACCGGCCACCCGGTCACCGGTGGAGACCTCGGTGAGGAGGGCGCCGAGTACGGCGTCCGGCTGACCCTGGGCGGCGAGCAGCACGTCGGCCAACGACTCACACCCCGCCAGCGCGTCATGACCTCGGGACCAACGGTGCACCGACCCCCGATGCCGGTCCACCTGCTCGTCCCAGTCACGATTCAACGCCTCGACGATGCTGCCGCGCGGCCGAACAGCATGCCCTGCGCCCGTCCCGTACGCCACGATCACCCTCCCCACCTCGGTCGTGATCACGACTCTCGCGAGCGGGTGTTGGCCCAGGTGTTGGTCGACGCGCCGCCGGTGTTGTCGGCATGGGCCGGGTGTTGTCAGCAATCCGCCGCCGCGGCCTCCGGTGAGCCCGCGGCCGACAGCCCCGGGCGATCGCTTGCACCGGTTACCGCCTGTGGCCGTGGCAGACTATGCATCCGTGACGGCGGCTGGTCAGGGGGTGGGGCGCGCGTGACCGCAACCCACAGGGAGCGGGAGCTCGATTTCGAGCCCGTCTACCACCACTACGGACCGCACCGCGCAGGGCTCCCGCCGCTGGTGTCCTACTTCCGGGAGTTGCTGCACCGGCGGGCCTTCGCCGCGGAGATGAGCAAGGCCACGATGCGCGGTTCGAACACCTCGACGGTCTTCGGCCAGCTCTGGCTGATCATGAACCCGCTGCTCCTCGCCGGGGTCTACTACCTGCTGGTCACGGTGATTCGCGGCAACAACGACCCGGCCTTCTTCACCCACCTGTGCCTGAACCTGTTCGCCTTCACCCTGGTGTCGACGTCGATCAACACCGGCACGACCTCGGTGACCAGCTCCGGCAAGCTGCTGATGAACACCCCGTTCCCGCGGCTGCTGATCCCGCTGTCGGCGACGCGTACGGCGTTCTTCCGCTTCCTGCCCACCGTGCCGGTGTACTTCATCTTCCACGTGATCTTCCTGACCGACGTCTGGCACCCGAAGATGCTGCTGTCGGTGTACTTCGTGGGCACGATGGTGCTGTTCGGCATGGGGTGCGCGGCGTTCTTCGCGACCCTGCAGGTCTACTTCCGCGACACGTCGAGCTTCCTGCCCTATTTCGTGCGGATCTGGATGTACCTGTCGCCGGTGCTGTGGAAGCCCGACCACGTCAACCGGCTGTCGCGCCCCATCCAGACGGTGATCGAGCTCAACCCGATGTACTCGATGCTCGGCGGGTACTCCGAGCTGCTGCAGGGCCCGGGCTTTCCTCCTCTTTACATGTGGCTGACGGCGGGAGCCTGGAGTCTTGTCGTTGCGGTCATCGGTTTCCTCTTCTTCATCTCCCGGGAGCGTGAGTTCACTGTCCGTCTCGTCTAACGGCAGCAGTCCGTTGGCGGTGCGGGTGCAGGACCTCTCGATCACCTATCGCACCACTTTCGAGCGCAAGCCGACGCTCAAGCAGGCACTGGTCCGGTTCGGCCGCGGCCAGCGGGCCGTGACGGAGGTCGAGGCCCTCAAGAGCGTCTCGTTCGAGGTCCCCAACGGCACGGCGATGGGCATCATCGGCTCGAACGGAGCGGGCAAGTCCACCTTGATGCGGGCCATGGCCGGCATCCTGCCGCCGACCAGCGGATCGATCGAGGTGTGGGGCAAGGCGAGCACGCTGCTGGCGCTCGGGGTCGGCTTCAACCAGAGCCTGTCCGGTCGGGAGAACATCATCCTCGGCGGGCTGGCGTCGGGCCTGTCGCGCAAGGAGGTCGAGGAGCGCGCGAACGAGGTGGCGGAGTGGACCGAGCTCGGCGACCGCATCGACACGCCCATGCGCACCTACTCCTCCGGCATGTCGGCCCGGGTCGGCTTCTCGGTCGCGGTGCACATGAAACCCGACATCCTGATGATCGACGAGGCCCTGTCGACCGGTGACGCGCAGTTCCGGGAGAAGGCCAACGCCAAGATGGCCGAGCTCCGGGACAGCGCCCGGGCGATGTTCCTGGTCAGCCACGGCCTGGGCAGCATCAAGGAGATGTGCAGCGAGGTGCTCTGGCTCGACCACGGCCGGCTGATGATGCAGGGCGAGCCCGACGAGGTGATCAACGCCTACATGAAGTTCGTCAAGGTCAAGCGGTCCGCCGCCGCCATGGAGGACGTCTGACCCCAGCGGTCGCCGGCCGGCTCAGCGGGTCAGGATGCGGTCCAGGTACTCCCGCAGATCCCCCGTGTCGCCGTCCTTGCCGCCCTTGCCGACGTACATCGGCGGCAGCGACGGCTGCAGCTGCACCCCGCGCAGCCGCTCCTTCAGGCCGCCGGGCACGGTGAGGATGTAGTAGGCGCCGTCGTCGCCGATGGCCAGGCTCTCGTTCTTCCGCAGGTACCAGCCGACCTTGTCGGTCTTCACCGACTGGCCGGTGTAGAGAGTCGCCCGCAGGGGGTGGGGTGAGATCCCCTTCGCCCGCGCCTCGACCAGGAACGCGTCGATCAGCAGCTGCGCCTGGGCGGCCTCGGCGCGTACGGCCGTCGCCTCGAGCTCGGCCCGATGGCGGGCGTCCTCGGCGCGGGACATCTGCTGATCCTAGCCCCGGCGCTCTCCGCAGGAACATAGACTCGTCAGCGCTCATGACCCAGACCACGGCTCCGGCCGCTCCACCCGCCGGCGGCCCGCCGCCCCGCCGCGTACGCCGTCGCCGGGTCTGGCCCAGAGTGCTGATCGCGCTGGGCATCGTGCTGGTGCTGCTGACCGGCGCGGCCGCCGCCTACCTGTGGACCATCGACCGCAGCGTCACCGACAACCTCAGCCGCGGGGTCGACCTGCCCAGCGACGACCCGTCGGCGCCGCCCGGGCAGGCGCGGCCGACGAAGGCGCCGCAGGAGACCGGCACGCTCAACTACGTCCTGCTCGGCTCGGACAGCCGCGACGTCGACAACATCGAGGCCGGCCGCAGCGACACGATGGTCGTGGTGCACCTGAACGCCAAGCGCAACCGGGCCTACATCATCTCCTTCCCGCGCGACATGTACGTGGACATCCCCGGCTACGGCAAGAACAAGATCAACGCCGCGTACGCCTTCGGGGGCGTGCCGCTGACCGTGCAGACCCTGGAGCAGCTGACCAGGACCCGGATGGACCACGTCGCGCTCGTCGACTTCGAGGGCTTCATCTCGCTCACCAACGACCTCAACGGCGTCACGGTGCTCAACGACGACGCGTTCTCCTCGCACGGCTACGACTACCCGGCGGGCCGGATCACGATCGCCGGCGAGCAGGCGCTGTGGTTCGTCCGCGAGCGCAAGCAGCTGCCCAACGGAGATCTGGACCGGGCCAAGAACCAGCGCAACGTGATCAAGGCGATCGTGGCCAAGGGCCTGAGCCCCGAGGTGATCGCCAACCCGGCGGCGTTCACCCGCTTCCTCGGCAACGTGGCCACGCACCTGACGGTGGACAACAGCCTGACCGACGAGGAGATCCGCTCGACGGCGTTGTCGCTGCGGCTCAAGTCGACCGACATCGAGACGCTGCAGGCGCCGATCTCCGGCTTCGGCACGGCGAACGGGCAGAGCATCGACGTGGTCGACCAGGGCAAGATGGACGAGTTGGCCCGGGCCCTGAAGACCGACACCGTGGGCGCGTACGTCGAGAAGTACCCCACCGGCTAGTGGAGTTCCTGCGCAGCCTGCGGCAGCTCTGGCGGCACCGCTACTTCCGGCGGCTGCTCGCCGTCCGCGTCGCCACCCAGTCCAGCGACGGCCTGCTGCAGATCGCGCTGGCGTCCTACGTGCTCTTCTCCCCCGAGCGGCAGCCCGACGCCGCCTCGATCGCCGCGGTGCTGGCCATCACGCTGCTGCCGTTCTCGATCCTCGGGCCGTTCGTCGGGGTGGTGCTGGACCGGATCGCCCGGCGCCAGGTGCTGGTGGCGGTCGACCTGACCCGGGCGGTGCTGGCGGTCTGCCTCGCCGGGCTGGTCGCGACCGGCCTGCGCACCGGCGGCGTCGAGACGGTCTTCTACGGCGGTGTGCTGCTGGCGATGAGCCTGAACCGGTTCCTGCTCGCCGCCCTGTCGGCGTCGCTGCCGCACACCATCGACTCCGGCGAGTACATGGTGGCCAACTCGGTGGTGCCGACGGTCGGGCCCGCCGGGGTGCTGATCGGGGCGGGAGTCGGCACCGGGCTGCGGCTGGGCCTGGGCCGGGTGATGGAGGACTACTCGGCGAACGCGATCCTGTTCGTCGTCGCCGCCCTCGGCTATGTGCTGAGTGCCGGCCTCGCGCTGCGGATCCCGAAGACCCAGCTCGGCCCGGACGAGGCGGAACCGACCCGGGCGCAGGACGTGGTCAGTGGGCTGGTCGACGCGCTGCGCCACCTGCGGGAACGGCGGCCGGCCGGTCTCGGGCTGCTGACCATCGGCGGACACCGGATCGTCTACGGCATCGTCACGGTGGCGACGATCCTGGTCTACCGCAACTATTTCCACACCCTCGACCAGGTCGAGCCGGCCATCGCCGACCTCGGGGTGCTCGTGGTGGTCACCGGCGCCGGCTTCGTCTTCGCGGCGGTCGTCACCCCGCCGGTGTCGGCCCGAATCGGCATCCGCGCCTGGCTGGTGCTCAGCCTCGTCGGGTCGGCGGCGTTCCAGCTCTTTCCCGGCGCCTGGTACGCCAAGGCGCCGCTGGGCATCGCCGCCTTCCTGCTCGGGCTGACCGCGCAGAGCGTCAAGATCTGCGTCGACACCCTGGTGCAGGCGCATGTCGACGACGAGTTCAAGGGCCGGGTGTTCATCCTCTACGACATGGTCTTCAACGTGGCCCTGGTCGCCGCTGCGGTGATCGGGGCGGCCATCCTGCCGGTCGACGGGGTGTCGGTGCCGATCCTGGTGGTCCTCGCGGCGGGCTACCTGCTCGTCGCCGCGGCCTTCGCCTACGCCTCCCGCGGCCTGGCCATGAACCGCGGCACGGAGTCCCTCGCCCCGGAAGCCACATTGGCCGGAGACGAGCGGAGCTGAGGTCACGGGCGGGTACTTCGCGGAGCGTGGACAGGCCTGGCGGGAGCCCGAGCCTGCGAGGGCGGATGGTTGCGACGCGGGGTGTCCGCCCGTGACCGCGAGTTGAGCGAGGAGCACGAGTGCCCGAAGGTCATACGATCCACCGGCTCGCCCGGCGCCACAAGCGGCTGCTGGGCGGCCAGGTGGTCGCGGCGTCCAGCCCGCAGGGGCGGTTCGTCACCGGCGCGGAGCTGCTCGACGGGCGGGAGCTGGAGGCGACCGACGCGTGGGGCAAACACCTCTTCCACCGCTACGCCGACAGGGTGTGGCTGCACGTGCACCTCGGGCTCTACGGCAAGTTCGCCGACGGGGTGCGGCCGGCGCCGGAGCCGCGCGGGGCGCTCCGGCTGCGGCTGCTGAGCGAGGAGCGCTGGATCGACCTGCGGGGGCCGACCGCGTGCGAGCTCGTCGACCCGGCACGCAAGGCCGCGATCACCGCCGCCCTGGGGCCCGACCCGGCTGCGGCGGATCCGCTGCTCGGCGAGGCCCGGGTCGCCCTGGCCGCGCTGCTGATGAACCAGGAGGTGGTGGCCGGGATCGGCAACGTCTACCGGGCCGAGATCCTCTTCCGGCACCGGATCCCCCCGTCGCTGCCGGGCCGTGACCTCGACCCGGTCGTGTGGTCCGACCTGTGGGACGACCTGGGCACGCTGATGAAGTCGGGCGTGCGCACGGGCCGGATCGTCACCACCCGCCCGGAGGACCGCGACCGGCCGAGCGGCCGGCCCCGCCGGGAGGACGCGCACTACGTCTACCGGCGTACGGGTCTGCCCTGCCGGATCTGCGGTACGCCCATCGCCCACGCCGTCCTGGTGGCGCGCAACCTGTTCTGGTGTCCGCGCTGTCAGGACGAGCCGGTCGACTGACCTAGGCTACGGAAACCGCAGCAGGACCGAGCTCTCGCCCTGCATCCACTTTTGCGGTGTAATCCGAACAGACACCGACTCGCAGCACCTTCGAGGTAGGAGTGATTGACCATGGGACTAAGCCGTCGAGAACTCCTGTTGGGCGGGGCCAGTCTGGGCGCCGTGGCCGGTCTGAGCGGCTGCGCCGGCCTGACCCGGCCGTCCGGAGAGCAGACCGCAGGCGGCACCGGCAGTGGCAGTGGCCAACCGGCCACGCTGACCTTCGTCAACTGGTCCGGTGAGGCCGAGAAGGCCGCCTTCGACGCGCTGATCAAGCGGTTCACCGCCGAGAACCCCGACATTACGATCAAGACCGACACCGTCCCCTACGACAGCATCCAGACCAACCTGGACTCCCGTTTCCAGGCCGGCAGCCCGCCCGATCTGTTCCGGGTCTCCTACATCGACATCGGCCAGTACACCAGCCAGGACGTGCTGCTCGACGTCTCCGGCGCCTTCGACCAGGCCCGGATCGACGAGTTCGAGCCGGGGCTGTGGCAGTCGATCGTCTACGACGGGAAGCCGTACGGCGTACCCCACCAGATCGACACCACCGCGATCCTCTACCGGCTCGACGCCTTCGAGGCGGCCAAGATCACCGACGTCCCGACGTCGGTCGAGGAGGCCTGGACCTGGGAGGAGTTCGCCGACGCGTCACGCAAGCTCAAGGCGGTCGTCAAGGGCAAGCAGACCCCGTTCATCTACGACTGGCAGAGCGCGGGCGCGTACCGCTGGCTGAGCTGGCTGTTCCAGGCCGGCGGCCGGCTGCTCGGCGACGACCTCAAGGCGCCGGCCATCGACAGCCCCGAGGGTCGCAAGGCACTGGAGTTCACGCAGTCCTTCTTCACCGAGGGCTGGGTGGCGAAGAACAGCTCGACGAAGAGCAGCACCTACCCCGACGGCGCCTTCATCGCCGGCTCGGTGGCGATGGCCTTCGCGGGAGACTTCCTGGTGCCCTTCATCGAGACCAACGTGAGCAAGAGCAAGAACAAGTTCGAGTACGGCTCCATGCCGATGCCGCGGGACGTCGCCTCGGCCAGCGACCTGGGCGGCAACGCCATCGTGGCGGCCAAGGACGGCAAGAACACCGAGGCGGCCACGAAGTTCCTGGCCTTCTGCGTGCAGGAGAACCAGCAGCGCACCTTCTGCGAGGCGACCGGCCAGCTGCCCACGCTGAAGTCGCTGACCTCGGCGAAGCTGGACTTCGAGGTCCGGCCGGACCTGATGGAGGCGTTCGTGCAGCAAGCCAAGACCATCGCGCCGGAACAGGTGGCGCAGGTCACCGTGCCCCAGTTCGGCAAGCTGAACATCGCGCTGCGCGACGAGCTGGACCAGGCGTTCCTCCGCGGCCGCTCCGCCGACGACACCCTCGCGGCGCTGACCAGCGCCGTGGAGCGGGCGGCGTCATGAGTACCGCGTACGCGCTGGCCGCGAGCCCGGCGGACCGGGCGTCGGATTGGTGGTCGGCACCATGACCGCGGCACCGGCGGTAGCCCCGCCCCCCGGCACAGCCACGGCTCCACGGCGTCGCGGGGGGAGGGTCAACTGGTCCGGCCCGGCCTTCGTCGCACCCTCGCTGGTGCTCGCCGGGGTGTTCCTGCTGCTGCCGCTGGTGCTGGCCTTCGTCTACAGCTTCGCCGAGATCGCGCCGCTGTCCGGCAAGACCACCTGGATCGGCTTCGAGAACTACGCCCAGATGTTCTCCGACCCGACCTTCTACCGGGCGGCGTTGAACACCGCGATCTTCACGATCCTGACCGTGCCCGGGGCCATGGCGGTCGGGCTGGCCCTCGCGGTGCTGATGAACTCGGTGCTGCCCGGGCGGCGGGTCGTGCGGACGCTGATCTACCTGCCGCTGGTCATCTCCGGCGTCTCCGTCGGTCTGATGGGCACCTTCCTCTACAACGAGACCGTCGGCGTGGTCGACTCGATCCTGCAGCAGCTCGGGCTGCCGGGCATCCCGTGGCAGTCGAACGGGCCGGCGGCGTTCGCCTCGGTCGTGCTGATCACGCTGTGGATCCGCGTCGGCTTCAACATGATCATCTACCTGGCGGGGCTGCAGGCGGTGCCGGTCGAGCTCTACGAGGCGGCCCAGACCGAGGGCGCCGGCGGGTGGCAGCGCTTCTGGAACATCACCCTGCCGCTGCTCGGCCCGTCGAGCTTCTTCCTGCTGATCATGAACGTCATCTACTCGTTCCAGGTCTTCGACACCATCTACGTGCTGACGAACGGCGGGCCGGGGTCGTCCACCGAGGTGCTGGGCACGTACGCGTACAAGACCGCGTTCGGCGCCGCCCGGGACCAGGGCTACGGCGCCGCGCTCGGTGTAGTGATCTTCCTGCTGACGCTGATCTTCACGATCTTCCAGTGGCGGAGCAGCCGGACCCGGGACGAGGTGGCCTGATGGCAACGGTGGCAGCGGTCGACGTAGCGGCCCCGGCCCGGGCGCAGCAGGCCCGGGCGCCACGGCGGCGTCAGCGGGCTGGCGGGGCGGGACTGGCGATCCGGATCGTGCTGGCGGTGATCGTAGGGATCGTGATGGTGTTCCCGTTCTGGGTGATGGTGGTGACCGCGTTCAACGGGCAGTCGATCTACAGCGGCGGGGTCAACCTCTGGCCGGCCGCGGTGAGCCTGGACAACTTCACGCGGGTGCTCCGGGACTGGCCGGTGGGGTTGTGGTTCTCCAACTCGCTGCTGGTGTCGGTGATCACCACGGTGCTGACGGTGGTGGTCAGCGTGCTGGCCGGTTTCGCCTTCGCGAAGCTGCGCTTCCCGGGTCAGAACGTGCTCTTCCTGGTGCTGCTGTCGACGATGATGATCCCGACCCAGGCGATCTTGGTGTCGCAGTTCCGGATCGTCGACTCGCTGGGGCTGCTGGGGCTGTTCTGGGCGGTGATCCTTCCGGGCGCGGCGGCGACCTTCGGCATCTTCCTGGCCCGGCAGTTCATGATCGCCATCCCGAACGAGCTGATCGAGGCGGCCCGCATCGACGGCGCCGGGACGGGTCGGATCTTCTGGAGCGTGGTCCTGCCGCTGAGCAAGCCGCTGCTCGCGGTGCTGACGCTGCTCAGCCTGATGTACCAGTGGAACGACTTCCTCTGGCCGCTGATCGTGCTGAAGGAGCCGAGCCTCTACACGCTGCCGATCGGGCTGCAGTTCCTGAAGGGGCAGTACACCACCGACTACGGCGCCCTGATGGCGATGACGCTGATCTCCGTGGCACCCCTGGTGCTGCTGTTCCTGGCCTTCCAGCGCTTCTTCGTCCAGGGCCTGGCGACCACCGGCCTGAAGTGAGCACGACGGTGTGAAGGAGCTTTCCGGGTACGCCCAGAAAGATCCTTCACACTATTTCTGCTCGCCCCACCAGGCGAGGAGCTCGTCGCGGGCCCGAGCCTCGCCGAGGGGGCCCTCGTCGATGCGGCGCTCGAGCAGGAACGCGTAGGCGCGGCCCACGTCGCGGCCCGGCGGGATGCCGAGGACCTCCATGATCTGCAGGCCGTCCAGGTCCGGGCGCATCGCCCCGAGCTCCTCGGCCTCGGCCAGCTCACCGATCCGGCGCTCCAGGTCGTCGTACGCCGACCGCAGCCGGGCGGCCCGGGCCTGGTTGCGCGTCGTGCAGTCGGCCCGGGTCAGGATGTGCAGACGCTCGAGCTGGTCATCGGCGTCGCGGACGTAGCGGCGGACGGCGGAGTCGGTCCACTCGCCCGTCGCCCCCAGGTGGTCGCCGTAGCCGTGGAAGCGCAGGTGCAGGGTGATCAGCTGCGACGTCGCCTTGACCACCTCGTTGGAGAACCGCAGGGCGGTCAGCCGCTTGCGGGCGAGCTTGGCCCCGACGACGTCGTGGTGGTGGAACGACACCTTCCCCCCGGACTCGAACTTCCGGGTCGCCGGCTTGCCGATGTCGTGCAGCAGCGCCGCCAGCCGGTTGACCAGGTCGGGCCGGGCGGGGACGAGCGCATCGTCGTCAGCCCCCCGCTCCGGCAGCCGGGACTCCAGGGCGATCGCTTGCTCCAGCACGGTCAGGCTGTGCTGGTAGACGTCCTTGTGCCGGTGGTGCTCGTCGCGCTCCAGCCGCAGCGCGGGCAGCTCGGGCAGCACGCGGTCGGCGAGCCCGGTCGCCACCATCAGGTCGAGCCCGCGCCGCGGCTTCGCCGTCAGCAGCATCCGGGTCAGCTCGTCGCGGACCCGTTCGGCGGAGATGATGCTGATCCGCTCGGCCATGGCGGTCATCGCCGCCACCACCTCGGGCACGGGAGTGAACTCGAGCTGAGCGGCGAACCGGGCCGCCCGCATCATCCGCAGCGGGTCGTCGCTGAACGACGTCTCCGGCGCCGCCGGCGTCCGGATCACGCTCCGGGAGAGGTCGCCCAGCCCGCCGTACGGGTCGGAGAAGATCCGGTCGGGCAGGCTGACCGCCATCGCGTTGATGGTGAAGTCGCGGCGCACCAGGTCCCCGTCCAGCGTGTCGCCGAAGACGACGGCCGGCTTGCGGCTCGCGGACCCGTACGCGTCGGCGCGGTAGGTCGTCACCTCGATCACCCACGCCACCCCGCCGTCGCGGACCCGGCAGCCGATGGTGCCGAACTCACGACCGATGGTCCACACCGACCGCGAGAACCCGCGCAGCAGCCCCTCCACCACATCCGGCCGGGCCGAGGTGGTGAAGTCGAGGTCGTGCCCGGGCCGGCCGAGCAGTGCGTCGCGGACGCTGCCGCCGACCAGGTGCAGCTCGTGGCCGTGCTCGGCGAAGAGCGCCCCCAGCCTGACGGCGACGGGGGCGATCTCGAGCTCAGGCACGAGGGCCGATTGTACGTGCCGTCCCGCACCGGCTCCCGCGACTTACGATGGGCGGGTGAGGGTGCGCGGTACGAAGCCGATCCGCGCCCTCGTGACCCTGATCGCCGTGGTCGCCGGACTGGCCGGCGTGGTCGGGCCCACCCCCGCGTACGCGGAAGAGCCGGTGGCGCTGGTCGAGGTCACGCTGACGGCGATCACCCCGGCCCTGCCGACCCGGGACGGCGAGATCACCCTCACCGGCACCGTCACCAACATCACCGACCAGCGGATCGTGCGGGCCCAGGCCTACTTCTGGCGCAACCAGGCCCCGATCACCGACCGCGAGGGCTTCGACCAGGCGCTGGGCTCGGCCTCGAACGACCCGATCGGCAGTCGGGTCGTGGAGGGCGACCGCTACCAGAACCTCTACCAGGAGGACGATCCCTACCTGGAGCCCGGCGAGACCAACCTCATCAAGCTGACCGTGCCGGTGGAGACCCTCGAGCTGTCCCCCACCGACGGGGTCTACCTGATGGGTGTGCACGTGCTGCAGGACTACAGGCCGGTCGCCATCGGCCGGGCCCGGGTCTTCGTCCCGGTGGTCGAGACCCCGCCGCGGGAGCCGGTGCGGACCACGTCGCTGGTCGCCCTCGCCTCCCGCCCGTCGCTGGTCCGGCCCGGGGTGCTGGCCGACAACCACCTGGCGCGTGAGGTCGCCCCGAACGGCCGGCTGACCAGGCTGCTGGCCACCGCGGACGCCGACCAGTCGAGCTACGCCGTCGACCCCGCGCTGATCGACGACCTGCAGACGATGAGCGGCGGCTACGCGGTGCTGGACGGCGACGGCGGTACGGTCCCGGGCACCGGGGCGGCCGACGCCAAGCGCTGGCTCGGCGCCTTCGCCACGCTGCAGAGCCGGCGCGACGGTTACCGGACGCTCTACGGCTCCCCCGACCTGGCGGCGCTGGCCCACGACGGCCAGGGGTCGGTGCTGCGGTCCGCCGCCGCGGCGTCCCGTCGCGGCGCGGGTGCCCGC